>CAJUDU010000055.1 GCA_910584935.1 uncultured Butyricicoccus sp.
CTATTATACCACACCTTCTTGACTTATGAAGGATTAAATCAGTGGTTCCTTAGGAAAGGCTCAATCTCGCTGACCCACAGGCAGCTCCCCTGCCCGTTAATCCGTTCCCAAATGAGCGAGAACCCGCCAATACCGTCAAACAAACTTGCCATTGTTGCAGGACGATGATATTGCGCACACAAACGGGTTAAAACCCATGTCCAAGGCGGGATTGCAATGCTGTTGCCCAGCGCTTGATAGCGCATGGTGTCGCTGCATTTTTCATGCACCTTGCCTTTTTCGTCCGTCCATGCGCCGATATCCGTCCAATTGTCCGGGAAGCCCTGCAGCCGTTCCCATTCGAGCGGTGTCAGTCGGCGAGCAATCCCCTGCTGCAAAATACAGACGCTATGCCTGTCGATGGTATTCAGCGTATATCCAATTCCTTCTTTCCAGCCCTTCCCATTACAGCCTGCCGTGTCAGAACGGTCTATTGCATTTCCCTGCAAGCACCAGACTGCTGGATAAGAATTGCTTTCAGCGCTGGCGGTAGGGTTTTCTTGCGGACTTTCGCACGCCGCAGTAGTCCCGCACATGCTTTCGCGGACAAATAGTATTTCTGGGGCACTGTACCCTCCAAAATCTGCGATAAGTGCGATGCGACGGCGACCTTGGGGCACTCCCCAAAACTGTGCGTTGAGTACACGCCAGGCAATGCTCCACCCATTTCCCATGATGCAGCCGGATTTTCTCCATTTCCCGTTCGGAGGTCGAGGTATAATGGCATTTCCTTCTGCAACCCGCGCTGTTTCTGTGAGGATTGTTCGGAAATCTTCACCACCATTGGCGCTGAATGCACCGATGACATTTTCCCAGACCATGTATCTTGGCTGATTCCCTGTGGCATTTCGCATCTCCTTTATGACCCTTATTTGTTCCAGAAACAACCCACTTCTTGCCCCAGATAGTCCTGTCCGCCTTCCGGCAAGACTCAAATCCTGACAGGGGCTGCCGCCAATCACAACATCTACTGGTATTGCAGTATAACCGGACAATGTTGTAATATCGCCTAAATGCTCCATCTCACGAATCCTCCCTTGCCTTGTGTTTGCTGACGCATTATTATATGCAAATATATCGACATATATCACAATTTCCGCAGCTGCCAAAATAAAAGCAGATGTAGCGGATAAATGCAATAAGCCCAAACACCCCATGGTTTTTCATGCTTCTGGCTATGCGGCATCAGCAGCCCGGAAAGGACGCAGCTCATCTGTAAAAAATCCCTGCTGAAAAAGGCATATAGAAATGTCAGGATGAACAATGCAAAAAACAATAAATATTTCTGGATTTCGGCAAATTTCATGTACAAATTGCTGTGTTGCACATAGTATAAAAGGGCGATCATCAGCACTCCATAAAAGGAATAATCCGTATGCAGCACATAAGCAAAACCGGCACAAAGAAGAATCAGCAGGGCTTTCAGTACCTTTTGCCCGTTTGTGTTTATATTTTTGAAAACATATGGCTGCCTGATAATCAAACAGCATACTGCACCCAATCCCAAAGTGAAAAAGATATTGAGGTTCCAGCTCCAAAACTGATTTGTAAATGCCAGGCTGTATGGGATCTGGCTGATGAGTGCAAAAATAAGTAATCGGGCAATCATTTTCCCTTGATGATGCGTCCTGTCCATGCCGTCAGCAATGAGATAAGCAAAAAGAGGAAATGACAGCCTGCCAATGGTTCGATACCAAAGTACAGCCGGGAAAAAGATTGCGCCAACATGATCGATAAACATAAAAAGAAACGCAAACAGCTTTAAGGTGTTGCGTGAGAATTTATGTGTGGTCATGTAGGTGTTCCTTTCGTGTGTTTTATTAGGTAGATTTCTGCAAAAAAACAAAGCCTATCAAAATATTATATGCAAAAAAGATGTTATTCCAGCTGACATAATAAGAATTGACAAGCTGGCAAAAGCGATTGCTGTCACCAGAGTTATGCTTTGCACCTTTTCTTTTCCAAAATAGAATCATCTGAATTTTCCAGATTTCAAAATGATTCAGATTGTGTCATTTTTCAAAAAGAATGAATGTTTTTGATTCATGCCTTGCTTAAAGTGCAAAAAAAAACAGCAGCCAATGGCATCGTAACCAAGCTGCTGAGTGCTTACTGCTTGTGCAATCTTTTCTTCCATATAATTCCTTCATCAGAGGATCTACCGAATTACAAGGTGTTCAAGGTCGGGACTTTGCTGTTTGTTGACCAGGAAGTGCTTTTTCTTGTTGTTACTGGATTAGACTTGCTGAGCAACTAACTTGTTTTTTCGACTTGTGACTTACTTGCTGCTTGCTGCGTTGGAAGCGTTTCGTTTTGCTGACGACTTTTTCATTTGTGTTGGTTTTGCAACTTGCTGACCAGTTTCACTTCTTATTGACGGCTGAACCAGGTCGATTCTTACTGCTTGCTGACCTGATACACTTTCTATTATCTGCTGACTGGATTTTTTCTTCATGACGGCTGAATGGAAAGCTCACACTTGTTACATCCTTATCTGATAATGTTTCCTGTGTTCGTTCGACTTGGTATCTCGTACCGGCTTAACGCTGAATATGCCCCTCCCCTATGTGAAAAAATAGGTAAAAAAAGTAAAGGTAAATGCCCCCCCCATTGTGCGGCAATGACCATCGGTTTCGTTCAATCCAAACCTTAGACACAGAACCAATTCTGCATCGATCAAAGTCCCCTCTCCTCACAGAGCTTGAACCCTCCCATATAATTTGTATACCGGTTAATGTAGC
Organism: uncultured Butyricicoccus sp.; assembly: GCA_910584935.1. Classification (GTDB taxonomy): domain Bacteria; phylum Bacillota; class Clostridia; order Oscillospirales; family Butyricicoccaceae; genus Butyricicoccus_B. The sequence continues at coordinate 2,781 of CAJUDU010000055.1, forward strand.
CGGTTGAGGGGCAGGCGTGGCACAATCACGGTTTTCATCTGTCCCTGCACATTCTACTGCATCGGCTGCGCAATACCTGGTTTTACATTCGTATTGGGTGAATGAAAATAGCAAAAAGAACCCCCACAGGCGGACGCATCCACCTGTTTTCGATATTTAACGGATTCCCCTACTGCAGCCTTGCGCATCAGCCCTGTCGGCTTCATTGGTTTGCACTCGTACTGGTTCTTTGAAACCCTATGTTTCGCGTATGCCATATGATATGCACATTCTCTGAAAATTATTCGATGTTTTTTGTTATGGCAAAAAGCATACAAAAAGGGGACGGAAACCTTCCATCCCCTTTTCCATCTTTCAGATTAAATTGTTGATTTTTTGCACCAGCATACTGCGCCGTGCCCCGATATTTTCCTCATTGCGCATTCCAGTGGACAGGGCGTTTTTTCTGCCAATGATAATAACCATATCTTTTGCCCTTGTAAGGGCTGTATACAATAAATTTTTGTTCAAACCATGTAAAATCGACTCATGGACTGGTATAATGACAACAGGAAATTCGGAACCTTGGCTTTTATGGACTGTCAGCCCATATGCCAAATCCAACTCGTCCATATCCTTCAAAGAATAATCCACCAGCTTATTGTCCGGGTATTCAACTGTCAGCATATGGTCTGCTGCATAATCCAGTGTTTTTACATACCCAACTTCCCCGTTGAATACAGAAAGCATGGCATTATTCTTGATATGAATCACCTTATCACCCAGTCGGAATTCCTTTTCCAAATTTGAAACCGAGGGTGTGGATGCCGCAGGCAAAAACTCCTCCTGAAAAAGCAGGTTCAATGAATTGGAACCAAGCGGCGTCTTTTTCACGGGCGTCAGGATTTGGATATCAGAAATCGGATAGTGATAATTCCGTTTCAGTTTTTGAACCGAACTTTGTATTTTGCTCCGGATTTCTGGAATTGTGTTGGCTTCTATGAAATAAAAATCCCCCTTTTTTCGCTTGCTGCATTTTATCGGGATCGGTTTGTCTGCCGCCTGATTGATGATAGCATAGGCATTTTTAATAATCCTGGACTGTTCTGCCTGCCGGAAAACTTTTGTCAGCCGGATGGTATCAATTTTTCCGCTGTGGATAAAATCGCGCAATACCAATCCTGGTCCCACAGATGGCAGCTGATTATAATCCCCCACCAAAATGACCCGTGTATGGGAGGCGGCAGCAGTAAACAATTTGCTGCACAAATACGCATCCACCATGGAATATTCGTCCACAATCAAGATGTCACAATCCAATTCTTCCGCGCCAAGCTGCTCCCCATGTCGGAATAAACGCAGCATCCGATGAATGGTAGACGCAGGCAAGCCAGACATTTCCTCTGCCCGGACTGCCGCTTTGCCAGTCGGCGCACAAACCCGGATTTCTGCTTTTGGCTCTAATGCTTGCACACAAGAAATAATGGTGCGGATGGTATGGGTTTTCCCTGTTCCTGGACCGCCTGTCATCAGACTGATTGGCGATGTCAAGGCAGTGCGTACACCTTCGCGCTGTTCCGGCGCAAGCGGCTGTTTTGCTTCAAATTGTTTCAAAAATTGTTCAATTTCCTGCGGTGTAAAGCAAACCCGTTTGGGTTCTGTTTTTAACCGTTTCAGCTCTTTTGCAATCCGGTTTTCGTTTGCCAGGTTGTTTGGTAAATAGATATTCACAGGTGATACTGTCCTGTCTTCTGCTACCATGTTGTATTCCTGCAGCATTTCAAGGGTTTCCTCAATTTCATCCTGTGTGAATTTCTGCGAAATCAGATATGGCGAATGAATCTGCTGCAGAAAAGCGGAAAGCGTGTTTTCCAGCAAATCTTCAGGCAGAAATAAATTTCCGCCATTGTCTGAATCCCAGCGAATTGCAGCCAGCACCAGACAACATAACCGCTGATGGGTGTTATATGCCAACCCCAAAGAAGCGTGCAGGTTTTCGGATAACCGAAAATCCCAGATCCCATCCAAATATGGCGCATAAGGATTATCCTGCAGTTTTGATACGGCTGCTGTTTCATATTTCCTGTACAATAGTGTGCTGTAAATGTTATCAATATGGTGCATTTGCAGAAACATCAACAGTTCTTCAAAAGTTCTGTTTGCCAGAATATCCTGCCGGACAGCTTTCTTCACACTTTCCGGGATTTTGATGATATCCAGCGCCGTTTCATCTTCTGCAATCCGCTGGAGGGTTTCCAGCCCATAATGTTCGGTCACAATTTTCGCCTTTTGGATGCCAAGCCCTTTGCCGCGCTGTATCAAAAATTTCTGGATTTCCTCAATGGTTCCCGGCTCTACCCGGTTAAATACCAAAATCTGATATTGTTCGCCATACAGTGGATGTTCCCGTTTTTGGGCTTCCACATAGAACAAATCGCCTTCATAAAGAGAAATAAAACGCCCTGTGCAAGTGACAACCTCCCTGGTGGGCTTGCGCAGCCCGGTTTTTTTGCTGGTCTTATAGACCGTTGCCATGAAAACATAATAGTGATCGTCCTTCTGCGCAAACATGATTTTCTTTACCCGAATCAAGATACGCCGCATAAGAAACCTCCATTCTTTTGATTGCATTATTCTATGCAGGAGGCGTGGCGCTCAATCATTTTGAATTTTGCATATAATAGCGCAGATATTGAAAGGAGGAAGCACATGGGAATTAAGAGAAGGGATTTGTACGAAATTTTCATTCATTCTAAATAAAAAGGAGGAGCGGGAAGCATCATTCCCGCACAAATCTTATGAAACTGCTTTGTATTGCGGAGAAACCGAGTGTAGCGCGAGAAATTGAGGCTGTATATCGGAAATATGGGCATCCACAGCCCAAAATTGATTTTGCCGCGTTTCACGGGCATTTGATGAAGCTGCCAAACGCAGATTATTATGACCCGAAATATCAAAAATGGGATGCGAAAGATTTGCCCATCATCCCGAAATTTGAGTATGTTGAAGAGGATAAAAAATCCTGCAAAGCGCTGATGGAACGCATCAAAACCGGCAATTATGACGGGCTGATTAACGCCTGTGACGCCGGGCGTGAAGGCGAGCTGATTTTCTATTCCTTCTATGAAGGACATCATTTGAGTCTGCCTGTGCTGCGGTTTTGGGCAAGCGATGTGACCGAGGAAACCCTCAAGAAAGCATTGCATAATCTGCTGGATGCGTCCCAATTCCAAGGATTGCGGGAAGCGTCAAAACTGCGGGCACAATTTGACTGGATGGTTGGCATTAACCTGTCCAGGGCAGCAACGGTACAGTCGGGCACCAAAGTGCCCATTGGACGGGTACAATCGCCCACACTCAAACTGATTGTAGACCGTGAACTGGAAATTCGGGATTTTGTCCCGCGTGACTTTTTTGAGGTAAAAGCCCGATTCCAGACAAAATCCAATGAATCTTATGATGGAACAATGGTCAAAGAGCCGGACTGGAAAGAAATCCGGTTCGATACCAAGGAAGAAGCGGAAAAAGCAAGAGGGGAAATTGGAAAAACGGCAACAGTATTATCTGTGTCTGAAACCAAACGGACCATCAATCCGCCCTCTCTTTATTCCCTGGTTGAGCTGCAAAAGGATGCTGCGAAATATTTTGGATTCCGTGCGGATAAAACGCTGAATCTGGCGCAAAGTTTGTATGAAACCCATAAAATCCTGTCTTATCCGCGTACAGAATCTCGTTTTCTGCCGACTGCTATGGCAAAAGAAATTCGGGATCATTTGAAACCTATCTGCGAAATTCCGGAACTAAAACCATATGTCGATGGTCTTGCGGATGATAAGATTGACAAGGTGATGAAAAGCAAATCTTATGTGGATAACGCGAAAATCACCGACCATCATGCGATTATCCCAACAAAAGCACACCCAAATCTGGTTAAATTGAGTGAAGATGAAAAGAAGCTGTATACCCTTGTCTGCAAGAGGCTGCTTTCCATTTTCCTGAATCCTTACATTGAACTGAAAACAACCATTCTTTCCAAAACAGAAGATGGTTCGGTGTTCAAAACAGCCGGCAAAGTAGTGCAGGATGCAGGATATTCTGTCTTGTATCCAGCCAATATCAAGGATACTGTGCTGCCCAAGGTGAAAAAAGGTGATGCGCTGGATGTTATAAAAACCGGCGTCACTGCAAAACAGACCAAACCGCCTGCACGGTATAATACAGCCACGCTGCTGACTGCTATGCAGAATGCCGGGCAAAAGCTGACTTCTGAGGAACTGCGCCGGATCTTGCGGGATACTGCCGGACTTGGCACATCAGCCACCCGTGCAGGGATTTTGGAGAAACTGGAGAGTTACAAATTTGTGTCTGTCCAGAAACAGGCTTTTATTCCAACAGACTTTGGTATTGCGGTTTGTAAAAACTATTCCGGACATAAAGTATTTTCAGCAGAATTGACTGCGGAATGGGAAAGCAAGCTGAAACAGGTTGAGAATGGCGAGATGACCACGGGCGTATTCAGTACAGAAATGGAAGACTATGTACGGCATGAAACTGCGGAAGCGTTAAAAACGGAAAGTGATATGAAAGCACTCTCCTACCCTATTATTGGCGTTTGCCCCATCTGCGGTAAGCCCATGCGGTCGTATAAGAATTATTTTGTCTGCGATGGCTATAAAAAAGGGGAAAATCCCTGTAATGGCTGCTATAAGAAAGACTTTTTCGGGCATAAAATCACCGATGCGGAAATGAAGGCAATGCTGAAAGGCAAACCGACAAAAGCCTATGCGTTGGTATCACCAAAAGGAAGCAAATGGACTTCCAGCATTATTTTTGACCCGGAAAAGAAAGTGCTGACCATTGCTTCTGCAAAAGGTTCCAATCATAGTGCCGTAGATATTTCAAAAATTGATGAAAAGGATAAAATCTGCAAGTGCCCGGTGTGCGGCGGCATTGTTTACCGGGCAAAAAATTATTACCTGTGTTCCAACAAGAATGAAACCGGTTGTTCCTTCCTTTGCGGCATCCATGTTTGCGGTTATGAAGTGACACCGGAAGATATCCGGGAAATTGTAGAAACCGGCAAAACCAAAGAAAAGAAGAATTTCACATGGAAAAGCGGGAAATCCGGGCAGGCATTTTTAGCCCTGAAAAACAACCGGGTTGAGTTTGAATTTTAATCAGGAGTATACAGAAAAAGGCTATCGATATGATAGCCTTTTTTCTTGCCCTTTTGCCAGTCTGCATATCATAAACAAACACACAAATGGATGAAATACATACAAAGGAGAATGCACGATGAATACAGGAATGAACATCACAAAGAAAGCTGAAATTTTCGCCAGCCATCTGGTTGAGGTTGCTCCGCACATTGGGCGCATCAAGCCCTCCCTGCTGCTGCCCAAAGAAATTTTGGAGAAGCGGCGTCTGGGCAGGAAAAAGGGCATTTCGGATGCAGAAAAAGAATTTGTCGCGCAGAATATTTCTGTCGGCAAATTGATGCTGATGCCGGATGAAGAAACCGAACTGCTGAAGATTGAGTACAAAGCCCGACATATCTGTAAACGGGCGCTGCTGGTACAAGATTATATGCTGTACGACAATTACCGGTCTGTATGTGAAGATTTTGATGTCTGTAAAGGTGAATACTTTGCCATGCGTGACCAGATCGATGCAAGATGGGATGAACTGCTTCACCGTTTTTCGGAAGGGCTGAAAGAGTATATCAGCTCCTGCGGGATTCCCAAGAAAAAGGCAGCTGAAATCCATCGCAGTATGATGAGTCAAATGCCGACCCGCAAAGTCTGGTATCACTCCTTCCAGTTTTGGCTGGAAGTGCGGGAATATCCTGTACAGCCGGGCAGTCTGCCTGGGATGGATGAAAAGTGGATGGAACGCACAGAAAACCTGGTGAAAAGCCTGATTTCCGAACAGGTTTCTGACCTGTTTGACCGGTCAGCAGCGATTTTGCAAAATCTGTCCATGGGCAAATCCATTACCAAAAAGGCAACAGGTTTAATCAATACTGCCGGGCAAATCCTGAACCATGCTGTTGTACAGGAACCGGATATGTTGGAAACTGCACAGAAAATCACACGGCTGTCCAGTTATGTACAAGATGAAGAGGCTTTTGCAGAAAATCTTGAACTGTACACAGCGGATCTCATTCGGCTGGCAGACAGTTATGGGATTTATCTGGATCTGTCCAGTTTGCCGGTATCGGTTGATTACCTGATGTCGCTCGGAGAAAACACCAATCAAACCACACTGGAAACTGCGTAACGAAAATGGAGAGTCAGCATTTTGTCTGGCTCTCCCCTTTTCAAAATCTTAACACAATAAAATGGAGGTACATATATGTACACACTGATTTCTGACACAAATGCTATCACAAAAGGAAATATCCTGTCCATTGCATCCATCGAAAACCGGGATGATAAACTGTATGTGCGCGATCCTGCCGGAAATGAACTGGGATATCTTGCAGCAGCAACAACATCGCTGTTGCCCGGCTCCCAGCCAGCGCAAAATCTGACGCTGGATGCTGTAAAGGGAAATGCCTTCATCATGCAGCGCAGAAAGGGCAAAGACTTTACATTTACCCTGATTGACCTATTTCCCGAGAAATATTCTTTGGAAAGTGGAGATGTGCAGGATGATGCAGACAACACAGAAACTGTCCTGCTTTTTTCCGGTACACAGACCACTACGCCAGGCAAAGCGGAAATGCTGCGCAAACTCGCAGATGGTCCTGTCCCCTGCAGCATGGCAGTTGATGCCGGCACAATCATTGTAAAGGATGAAAAAGGGCGCAGAGCTGGCAGGCTGGTAAATGGTCAGGCATTCCCTGATATTTTTTCTTCCCAGCTTGTGGTTCATGGCGAAGCCCGGATGCCGCAAAAAGATTGGTCAACCCTGAAGCATGGCGCAAACCCTTATGAGGTTGTCATTGGCAAAACAAAAACAGCCGACACAGGTTTTGGTATGTTCCAGGATGTCATTACAAAACTCAACGAGAATTGTATTGACCACCCACAGGCTGTGGCTGAGAAAATCCGGTTTATGCAAACTGCTGGTATTTCAGATTCCATCATCCAAAAGGTTCTGGAAAGCTATGTGTGTTATGCTGGTGAAGACCGCTTTAAGATTAAGAAGCCGGACTTTCCCTTTATGGATAACACTTCTGGCTATCTGAACCGCTGTATTGCCTATATGCTGACAGGTGCAAATATTCGGCTTGTGGGCAATAAAGGCTGCGGCAAAAACACCCTGCTGAATACACTGAGTTGGCTGTTCCATCAGCCGCTGTTCAAAATCGGTTGTTCTGAACGCACCGATGAATACACTGTTTTTGGCAGCACACAAGTGAAAAATGGAGATACCATACACAAACTGTCCCCTTTTGCTCATGGGCTTACCATTGGCGCAATGTGTATCCTGGATGAGGCGAATATGGTTCCGCCAGAACTTTTATCCGCAATTAACCAGTTGACTGATGACACGCGGGAAGTCGATTTAAGCAATTACGGGCTACTGAAACTGCACCCCCGTACCCGTGTATTTATGACCATGAATGAGGATTATCAGGGCACTTGCCAATTAAATGATGCGACACTGGATCGTTTTCAGGGGATTTTTATGGATGCCGGAATTGCGATTGAGCAGCTTTTGCGTTATCTGGTTCCGAAGGCGTCCATGGAAAACATCACTGCGTGTGGTAAAGTTTTTAACAAAATTATGTCCATCTATAAAGAAGGACAGGTATCTGAAAGTGCGATTACGATCCGAGGTTATACCGCAGCGTTGAAAGCTGCGGATTTATTGCCGCTTCGCACTTGCCTGGAAGATTCAATTTCCGGCAGATGCCAGGATGCAGCGGAACGGGAAATTATCCATTCTGCCATTCAAATGTTCTGTGTTTAACACCAACTTTTCTGGAGGGGATTTTTCCCCTCCTTCTTTGAAAGGAGACTTCACAAATGATTCAAGAAGTATTGGACGCCCGTAAACAGGATTTTACAAATTGGCTGACCCCTTCTGTGAAAAAAGTGCTGACTGGGGTAAAAGCAATGTGCCTGGATTATCATAAGGCAGCAAATATCCCCCTTATCGTGAATGCCGCCGGGGAAAGTTATACCAACGGGAAAAGCATTACGGTATCGCTTCCGGAATATTTCCTTGATCCAAAATACAACGAAATATTCTGGCTGCTGGTGATGAAAGCCAGCACGGCACATGAATGCCAGCATATCAATTCATCTTCCTTGGGAAAGGCATCCGAAATGGCAAAGAGTTACGCAAAATATATGCGTAAAACCTATGGGCTGCATGAACAGATTGGAGAAAATCTTGCTTTTCAGATGTTCAACATCATTGAGGATGGGCGGATTGAAGCCATCATTGTCAGCCGGATGCCGGGACTTCTCATCAATTTCAAAATTAAAAATGGTGAGATCCGAGCGCATGGCGCAATTCAGAAAAAGGCTGAACCAGGCGATTCCCAAACAGAATATACCCATTTCATGAACCAAATTCTTTCCTATACGAAATGCGGCGGTAATCTGCCCGGCATCAGGAAATATCATGGGGAACGGCTGGAGAAGGAATTTCAGGCAATCCGCCCTTATATCAAACAGGGTGTGATGTCTTATTCCTGCGGTGAATGCCTGATGAATGTGGAAAGGCTGCTGATGGCTGCTGCCCCCTATCTGAACGATTTGCTGAAAGCAGATTCAGATTTTCTGAAACAGATGGAAAAGATGGTTCCTACTCCAGACTTTACTGGACCTGCGGAAGAAACCGAGTTCAATGAAAGTGGGAAATCCGGGCAAAATCCGCTGTGGATTTTCCAGCAGAAACCGGAGTCTGATGCTTCTGAAAATAAGGATTCCACATCCGGCAAACAGCAGGATAACCAGGATGAAACATCGTCTGATGAGCAGCAATCTAAAGCCGGCAATCAAGGAAATCAGCAAGGTAAGTCTTCATCGAATGAAAAAGCCAGCAATGATGATAAACAAGAAAACGGTCAAAATGACGCTTCGTCTGGTGAAGAAGCTGGAGATTCCAGCAAGTCGAAAGATGGTCAAGATTCCTCCAATGACAGCGAATCCAGTGGTCAATCGGATGGTCAGTCTGAGGATTCTTCTGAAGCTGGTTCTAACTGCCCTGATAATACTGATGCTTCGTCTTCTAATCCTCCGGTTCAAAACCAGGCTGGACAGAAGAAAATGCAGGCAGGGACAGATCAGGATTTGTCCAATGAGATTCCAGCTGGGACTGATATGTCTGGCGACTTTTCAAATGTTGAACTGGAAATCAGAGGCTATACCGAAGAAGAGCTGCAACAGGCGCGGGCAGTGATTGAACAGGAGTTGCAACGATGGGAAAACGGCGAAATCAAAGCCGATGAAAAATATTCATGGCGTGGACAACAGTTTCAATCGCAGATGAAAACGCGATATCGGAACACATCTTATAAGGAAGTTTCGGTTCCATGTGGCAAGGTACAAACGCCGACTGAAATTATGACGCCTGCGAAAAAACTCAAGCAGGAACTGGTTAAAATCCTGAAAATCAAATATCAGGATCGGCGGAATGTCCGGCATGGTCAGATTGATGCAAGAGCATTATGGAAACTGCGCTGCCGGGAGGATAATTTCTTTGAACAGCGAAACAAGCGGAATAAATCCTCCGTTGCTATTTATCTGCTGATTGATAATTCCTGTTCTATGCAAAATGCACAGAAAAGCATTGCCGCCCGGTATGCGGCAGCAATCATTGAAGAAGCATTCGCAGAATTTGCTTCTTGCAAAATTGCAATGTTTGCATCCGGCGCAGATGTGACCCATTGGATTATCAAAGAATTTGACAAAAAAGAACGGTTTAATGCTTCATTTAATTCCTTGAGCTGTGTAACACCAACCGGCGGCAACAAGGATGGATATTCTATCCGAATTGCGGTTGAGGAACTGCGAAAGCGTCCAGAGCGTAAGAAATTCCTGATTGTGCTTTCCGATGGACTGCCTTCTGATTATCCCAATAGTGACGCAGGACAGAATGATGTCCGGCAGGCGGTTCATGCAGCACGAAAACAACAAATTGAAGTTATCCCTATCATGTTTGGCAGTAAAACATTCCAAAGTGCAAGTCTGCCAGCATTCCAGCGTATGTACGAGAAGAATATCATTACTTCCAGCGTGGAGCATATCACAGAAGACCTCGCAAGATTGTTCAAAAAATTGGTTATTTGACACATTGAATATGAAAAGGGCTGCTGCATTTTATCATGCAGCAGCCTTTTTTGCATATTATAAAACAAATGTTTTAAGGAAATCAACAGAGAATTTTCATGGAAACAGACAAAAGGAGTGTCAGGTATGGACAAAATGACAATTGACGAAAAAACAATCGGTATTTGCAGTGAAAACATCAAGCAATCTGCACTGCAATCTCGGGCGTATAAAGGCAGAGAAGAACTGATCGGTCAACTGTGTGAAGAGTGTGGAGAGCTTGTCGTAGCTGCGCAAAAATTAAGGCGTGTATGGTCAGAAACGACCAAAATCAGCATGGATGAAGCATATATGAATCTTGCCGAAGAATGTGCGGATGTACTGAATGCGATTGAAGCATTGGAACATATCAATTTGATTGATATGGAATGTGTAAACCGTATCAGGGCGCACAAGGCATATCGTTGGAAACACCGTATCGTTGATGGAGATTGGAGCGAGTAATTTATGGAGAAAAAAACCTATTTCTTTTGTATGACCATATGTCATCATCGGACTGGAGCAAGCATTGGGAAACATTGTGGTGTCGTATTCGCTTCAACACCTGACGAAGCGGAGCGTATTGCCTGGGATAAATATGGCAATGATAACGCTTGTCAGCTGTGGACAGAGGAAATCCCTGAAGGCGGATACGATTTCATGGTTTACATTTAATATGAAAAGGGCTGCTGCATTTTATCATGCGGCAGCTCTTTTTGCATATCATAAAGCAAACATCTTGAGGAGGATTGCACATATGTACAACTTGGAAAAGGATACCTACATCTGCGACACCTGCAGCTTTGAGGCGAAATGGGATGCCTCGAATGATGTTCATGGAGAACTGTGGGGCTGCGAAGAATGCGGCGATACTTTTTGTTCCAAGTGCTTCATCGATCGGTTTGGGCAGGATGCGTATATGAAAATGGCGCAGGAAAGCGACAAGATCTACTGCCCTGTATGCTGGGGAAAACACAAACAGGAATTTTAAGGAGGAATACAAATGCTGAAAAAATATGACGAACTTCAAAAGGAACTTCTAAGCTATGGGCTTACCAATGGCAGCGCACTGGGCCGGCATATGGGAATTATGGATGATGCTGCAGATGCAATTGAGGATTTGCAAACACATATTTCCCGTGTTGCTGAATTTGATTTTATGCTTGCATATGTCCAGGAAAGCTGTTTTGATGAAGAAATCTGTCGGGACTGGCTGCGGATGCTGTGGACGGCATACTGTCTGCATCATGGGCTTGAGGTGGATACTTCTGACTATGATAATGACTTGCTGGAGCTGTGGAATAAACTGACCGAAACAAGCGATGAAACTTCTGATTGGTCAGACTTCAGCAGTTTTGATCATTTCATGTGTACTTATCTGGTGTAGTGCAAGACAAAATATAGGAGGTTTTTAATATGATTCGTTGTTGCAAAGACTGTCAGGAAAGACATATTGGCTGCCATGGTAACTGTGAAAAGTATCAGGCAGAAAACCAGGCGCATCGTGCGGAAAAGGCGAGACTTGACAATATTAGATGGGAGCGCAACGCCGCAAACAATGTGCTAATCAATGGCGCAATCCGTCAGATAAGAAGAAGGCGAAATTGAAAGCATAGGATGAATCGATTGCGAGGCTTTATCGACTAAAAGGAGATCACAAAATGAATGACATCGTATATGCGCAGCGACTGTTTGAGATGTTGCCCATATGGTATGAAGATGAATACCAGTGGGATGGTAAATCTATAACGATATCCGATGTAAAAGAAGCATTGCGTTGTGGAGTGGATGCCGAACGCACACCGTATGGCGATACTTATAAACATCCGCCCAAAATGCAAACAAAAGAATATCACATCAAAAGGGTTTTATGGTTTGTGCAGCATCCAGAGGAAATCAGAGATATCGAAATTGATAACTTGTGCCATGATAGATGTATCCTGCCATCATGTGTCGTTGTAGATGGTAATCATCGTTTAATGGCTGCCAAAGTCTTAGGCATCAAACGCATCCCAATTATTTATTGCGGAAGGCTGGATATTCTGGACTATTTACTTGGGAATATTGATAGTATGCCTGATGAAATCATATAGTCCGTCACCAAATTAAAATCGAAAGCAAATCTATGGCGATTCCGGAACCTTATCCGGGTCGCCATTTCCCTTGCTCCAGGATATGCCTTTTTTAAGCCGTCATATGAATGAAACCGAGGGAAAGCAATACAAAACCATACGCTTTTCATCCTGTAAACTGCCTTTTAGCTGCCATTTTACAAACTAAGCGCCCTTCCTTCTTCCCCTGCAACCCCTATATTCTTTCAAAAACCATGCAAAACATGATAAAAAGGTATGAAAAACGCATTCGGAAAGGCAGAAAAACCTGTATAAAACGGATACAAAATAGATTATGGAAATAGATGATGTTTTATTATAGTAAGTGTCAAGTAAGAATACTCGAAAGCCCCTTGACACTGCACACTAAAAGTAATATACTTGTCGTGCAAAGAGGAGAGCATATGGATGCAAATATCACATTCCGGATAGATTCTGATGTAAAAGCTGAAATGTCAGCAATTTGCGCACAGCTTGGTATGACAACATCAACCGCTTTCAATATTTTCGCAAAAGCATTTGTGCGGGCAAAAGGGATGCCTTTTGTAGTCACAATACAAGAACCCATGATATCTATTTCAAAAGAAGCCATGCTAAATGAAACTGACCAATTGTTAGAGGACAGCAGCGCAAATGAATCGCAGCTTCGGGGCGTGTCTTGAAAAATAACAAAATCTATGATACCATAAATATAGGTAATCAACCGCATGAAAGTGGGTGGTCGCGGTGACAATAACAGAGCAGATAGATCAGAAGCATCAAGAGGATTTACAGCGGCTCAGAGGCTTTTGCCTGATGGATGACGACTTCATGACAAAATGTTTTGAAGGTGATCCACAGTATATCCAATTTGTACTGCGGATTATACTCAATAAGCCGGATCTGGTGGTTGTAGATGTCCGGACACAAGTATTCATGGAAAATCTATTGAACCGGTCTGTGCGATTGGATATCCTGGCAACCGATAGTACAGGAAAGAAATTCAACATAGAAATCCAGCGTTCAGATAAAGGCGCTGGACGCAAACGGGCACGATTTAACAGCAGCATGATGGATGTAACCCTGCTGCAAAAGGGCAAGGATTGGAGTGCGCTGCCGGAAACCTGGGTAATTTTCATCACTGAAAATGATGTGATTGGCAAAGGACTGCCACTGTATCAGATAGAACGCTGCATTTTGTCCACTGGCGAAAGTTTTAACGATGGTTCTCATATCCTGTATGTGAATGGAGCATATCGGGATGAAACACCGCTGGGCAAACTGATGCACGATTTTGCCTGTACGAACCCGGCGAATATGTATTATGATGTCCTGGCAGAACGGGTTCGATTTTTCAAAGAAAGCAAGGAGGGAGTTTCTATCATGTGCAAAGTTATGGAAGATATGCGGAACGAGTCCTTGAAAGAGGGCATGAAAGAAGAAAAGAAACTGACTGTGCTTCGTATGTTTGGCGCTGGAAAATACAACTTAAATGATATTGCTGAAATCTCTGGACTATCTCTTGAGGAAGTCAAAAAACTTCAGGCAGAACAGCACACATAAACCACAGTCATATAAGACCGAGAATCTGACCATGGATTCCCGGTCTTATTTTTTACCCTGTATCCTGCTCAAAAATCCCTATGTTAGGGAACCGCTGATTAAAGCTCCTCTCAAATCACATGCAATCGAAACATGATA
>CAJUDU010000056.1 GCA_910584935.1 uncultured Butyricicoccus sp.
ATTGTCTGGCGTAAGCTCATTCGTGTTCATCGTTAATTTCGGGATAGACTCTTAGTTCCGTGATTGGCTCTAAAGCCAAAACCACAAATCATGTTGAATTTGTAACCGGGCAGGAGTATACCGCAGGCGGTGACGGCGCACAGCCTGCCATCAGTGAAACAGCTTCCCTGACCGCCCCGGACGCTACCGTAACTACCCGTGAGCAGAAAACCAATGTCACCCAGATTTTTCAGGAAGCTGTTGGTATTTCTTATGCCAAACAAAGTAATATGGGTACATTGTCCGGGCTGAATGTGGTAAATCAGCAGGAAAACCCAATGAATGAACTGGATTTTCAGGTTGCGGCAAAACTGCAAAAGGTAAACCGTGATATTGAATATACCTTCATCAATGGTGTATACAACAAGGCAACTTCTGACGCAACCGTTAACAAAACCCGTGGGCTGGTATCCGCGATTACCAGCAATACCATGGCAATGGCGAAAAAACCTTTAGGGTTATGGGATATTGCGGAAATGGTGAAAACCATTTATGGCGCGAATGCCCCGACCGAAGGACTGTGTTTGTGGTGTGACGCTGTAACGCTGTTCCAGATTAACGCTGATGCGGTGCAGAATGGGCTGACCATTGTGCCTGCCGCACGCGAAATCAATGGTATTGCGCTGTCCAGTGTGGTAACGCCAATTGGCGTGGTGTATCTGCATTTGGGTGAATGCCTGCCTGCGGGTACCGCGCTGCTGCTGAATCTGGATGTCATTGCCCCAGTTTATCAGCCTGTGCCGGGCAAGGGCAACTTTTTCCTTGAACCGCTTGCTAAAACTGGCGCAGGGGAGAAATACCAGCTATTCGGACAGTTAGGGCTTGACCATGGTCCTGAATGGTATCACGGCAAGTTTACAGGAATTTCCACGAACTTTGAAAAACCAACTTACAGCCGCAGTGTATTTGTGGCAAATGCCAGCGAGATTGGCGGCACAAAGGCGTAAGATGAAAGTAACAGAAGGTGGACAGGTTGACGGATAATGAAAAACTGGTGATAGTACAGCACATGACCGGGGAAACAGATGCGGATATTCTGTCCGCTTATCTTTCCCTGGCAAAAGGTATCGTGCTTTCCAAAGCGTACCCATATGGGGATGCTGATGAAGTTCCGCCTAAATATGATATGGTTCATGTGGAAATCACTGTTTATCTGCTCAATAAACGTGGCACGGAAGGGGAAGTCAGCCATAGTGAAAATGGCGTATCCCGTACTTATGAAGATGGGGATATCCCGCCTACTTTGCTGCGGCGCATAACACCCATGGCGGGGGTAGTATCATGAAACTGCTGAAACGCAATCTTTGCCCGATTTATTATTGCTTATATCAGGGCAAACAGCCATTGACGGATAACAACGGATATGAAACAGGTGAAATGCAGGTTGATTATGCTCCACCTGAACAGCTTTTATGCAGTGTGTCCCCAGCAACAGGTTATGCGCAAGTTGGGATGTTTGGCAATCTGGAAACTTATGATAAGGTGATTATCACGGATGATATCCATTGCCCAATTGATGAGAATACAGTTTTGTTTCTGGATAAGGAACCTGCATTCAGCCCGGATGGCAACCCATTGCCCGATTACCGGGTGAAACGGGTGGCAAAATCATTGAACCATATTTCTTATGCTGTAAGCCGGGTGAAGGTATCATGAGTAAACGTGTTGTAAAGATTTCATTGTCTGAAAAAGGCATGGAGGATGCAATCAAAGAATTACAGCAGTATAAAAAATGGCTGCTGGATTGTACTGAAAAATTCCTGAAAGCCCTTGGAGATGAAGGGATGATGATTGCATCCGCAAAGTTTCAAAGTGCGGTATATGATGGCACAAATGATGTATCTGTTTCAGTGGAAAGCCGGGATGAGAATAAGATTGCTATTGTTGCGGTTGGCAGTGCGGTGCTGTTCATTGAGTTTGGTACAGGCGTGCGGTATCCGGATAACCATCCGGAAGCCGGGAAAAATGGTTTCGCCCATGGCGAATATGGCTACAAACTTGGCAGGCTGCAAAAAGGCTGGCGGTATCGGGGCAATCCTGGTACAAATGGCACGGTAATTACCGAGGGCAGACACGCTGGGGAAGTTCTTACCTATGGCAACCCGGCAAATATGAGTTTGTATCTGACTGCCCGTGAATTACAAGAGAAATTTGAGGAAATTGCGCGGAGGTGTTATGTGTGATTGACCCTGAAAATGAGGTGTACACCCGGATTGCCACAATGTTAAGGGATAAATTCCCTGGAATCAACATTGCCAGTGAATATGTTGCATCACCCTCTGCATTCCCGCACGTAAGCATTACACAAAGTGACAGTTATCCTGTATCCGGGCGGCAGGATAGCAGTTTGCAGGAAAATTTAATTGCAGCAATGTTTGAAATCAATGTCTATTCAACCAAGGCAAACAGCAGGAAAACAGAATGCAAAAATATCATGACAGCCATTAACGATTTGCTGTACAGCATGAATTTCAGACGGCTGTCCATGGTACCTGTACCGAACATGGAAGATGCTGCGATTTATCGTATCACAGCCCGATACAGGGTTGTTACAGATGGAAAATATTTTTATAGGAGGTAACAGAATATGCCTACAAGTACATTCAAAAGTTTCCTGATGCACAAGAAACCAGAGAATAATTGGGAAAAACTGCTGGACATTACGGAATATCCGGATTTGGGCGGCGAACCGGAAATGTTGGAAACAACTACTTTAGCCGATAAAATGAAAACGTATATTCCTGGTATTCAGGATGTTGAAGGGCTGACCTTTACTGCTAACTATGACCAGACCGAATATCTTGCGCTGAAAGCGCTGGAAGGAAAAGACGAGGGTTATGCGGTATGGTTTGGCGGCACAGAAACTGCCGGTGTTGTCACACCAACAGGCACAGAAGGGAAATTCACGTTTAACGGTGCATTGTCTGTATATGTAAAGGGCGGCGGTGTTAACGAGGTGCGTACCATGAGTATCACCATTGCACCATCTACAGTTATCAGTGAAGATTCAACAGCGAAAGAGGTGTAAACCATGGCGAAACAAATCCATTTTACTTATGATGATAAGGAATACACCTTGGAATTTACCCGGCGGACGGTTAAACAGATGGAGGATGAAGGGTTTATTGTGCGGGATATTGACGCACGACCTATGACTTTATTGCCTGCACTTTTTGCGGGGGCATTCAAGGCACATCATCGGTTTGTCCGGCAGGAAGTCATTGACCAGATTTATGATGCTATGCCGGATAAGGAAGCGCTTATCGGCAAACTGGCGGATATGTATAACGAACCATTAATCTCCTTGATGGATGAACCGGACGAGGGAAAAAACGTGGATTGGATGGCGAACTGGTAAACAGTTCACCATCCACCTTGAAAGCCTCCCTGCTTTATGGGGATAAATTTGAGGAACTTTGCAGGTATTATATGAGCATGGGGATGTCCTTCCATGATTATTGGGATGGGGATAATACTATGGTGAAATATTACCGCAAGGCAGATGGGCTGAAACTGGAACGGGAAAATATGCTGCGCTGGCTGCAAGGGCGTTATGTGTATGAAGCCATTTTAGATGCTTCACCCGCGCTCAATGCGTTCAGTAAACAACATAAACCTTATCCATATCGGGATGAACCGATACCGTTAACCGAACGAGAACGGGAACAGTTTGCAGAAAATGCAGACCGAAAGAAAATGGAAGACGATAGGGAAACGATGCGTTCCCTGATGGGAATTATAAATCGGAAATTCCAAAAGAAAGGGGGAGAGTGATAATGGCAATTGAAATGGAAGGTTTAGAATTTCAAATCCAAGCCAATACCGCAGAAGCCAGCAAAGGGATTGATGCTTTAGCCGCAAGTTTTGCGCGACTGAAATCGGCATTGAATACCAAAACCTTAACCGGAATTGCAGAAAAACTGGATACCATCAGTAAAGCTGTGAATGAATCCGGCATTGGTAAACTGGAAGGACTTTGCAATGCGCTGGGCAAACTCGGTGCTGTTACCATCTCCCCGACTATCCCGAAACGGATTTCAGAAATCAGTGCTGCTGTGAACAGCCTGACTGATGATGGAATTGGACGGCTGGAACGGTTATCCACAGCATTGCAGGGGATGCAGAATACATCTATTCCGGCTATCCCCCGCGCTGCCAGCCCCCGAAGCACAAGCAGCCTAAGAACCAGAAGCACAAGGCAAGCACCCAGACAGGAAAATACTTCTGCGCAAATTGTGGCACAAACTACCGCTGAAACTGAACAACTGGTAAGAACCGGCAATATGCTGCGGGAAGCTGCAAATGCAGGACTTGCCCCCTTCATGCGAGGGCTGGAGGGTGTTGGATTTGCGGCAAAAACTGCGGCAGGTGCAGGCATCCAGCTTGGACAGGTAGTCGGTTCCCATTTAACAGGTAAGGTGAAACAAGCAACTTCTGGATTTACACAACTGTTTAACAGTATCAAACGTATTGCCATGTACCGGCTTATCCGTTCTATGTTTTCCGCATTGACTAATGGTATGCGGGAAGGTATCAACAATCTGTATCAGTACAGCAATATGTTTGGCGGTACATTTGCAGGCAGTCTTGACCGCTGCGCGACCAGTTTCCAATACCTGAAAAACAGTATGGCTGCGGCAGCATCCCCGATTATCAATGCCCTTGCGCCTGCATTGGATTTTATCATTGATAAGATTGTTATGGTACTCAATTTACTCAATCAGCTTTTTGCAAGGCTGACGGGTAAGTCAACATACACTGCCGCAAAGAAAGCTGCTGCATCTTATGCAGATTCAGCAGGCAAAGCAGGCGGCGCTGCCAAAAAAGCCGCAAAGGAAATCAAAGACGCGACCCTTGGCATGGATGAACTCAATGTTATCAGCCCGAATGATAATTCTGGCGGTGGCGGCGGAGGGGGCGGCGGTGCAGGCGGCGCTGACTTCGGCTCCATGTTTGAAGAACTGCCAATTGACAGTGCTATTAGTGAGTTTGCGGACAAGCTGAAACAGGCATTTGAAGCAGGTAATTGGCAGGAACTCGGCACGCTGATTGGCGGTAAATTCAATGAAATTGTGGATAGTGTGGATTGGAGCGGCATCGGCACAAAAATCGGTTATGCGGTCAATGGTGCAGTCCAAACCGCATATTATGCCCTGAAAACTGCGGACTTCCAAAATCTCGGCAGGCATATTGCTGAACTGATAAATCATGCACTGGAACAAATTGAAGGTGAATTTATCGGCAGGCTGCTTGTCCGGAAAATCACAGCAGGACTGGATACCCTGATTGGCTTGCTGGATGGGTTAAATTGGACGCTTGTGGGCAAAACTGTTGGTGATGCCTTGCGGGGCGCAATTGATGAAGCCTATGAGTGGATAAAAGTGATTGATTTCTCCCGTTTCGGTACATATTTCGCCGAAGGGATAAAT
The DNA here is from genome assembly GCA_910584935.1 of uncultured Butyricicoccus sp. GTDB lineage: Bacteria > Bacillota > Clostridia > Oscillospirales > Butyricicoccaceae > Butyricicoccus_B. Next base: position 5,469 of record CAJUDU010000056.1, read on the forward strand.
TCCGCGCTGACTTCTGTTATCAATGCAGAGGATTTAGGCAGGACAATCAGCCTTGGGTTTACCGGGCTGCTGGATGTTCTGATAAGTTTTATCACCAATTTGAATTGGGGATTAGTCGGTGAAACCATCGGGGATTTGATTAAAGGTGCAGTTGGTCAGACTGCTAACTGGATAATGAATATGGATTGGAGCGGTCTGGCGCACAGTTTATTTACCGGACTTATCAATCTCATCAAAGGGCTTGACTATGGCGGAATTGCAGCAAGTTTTTATCAGATGTGGGGCGCTGCAATGGCAGCACAACTTAGCTTCATCGGAACAATTGTTAAAGATATTATTGTAGGGATTAAAAATTATTTCCTGAAATTCATCAGAGATGAAAATGGCGATGGTAAATTTGGTGGTATTGAAATCATCAATGGTTTGTTGGCAGGCATCCTGGAAGGGATTCTGGGTATTGGCAAATGGATTAAAGACCATGTTGTTGTACCATTTATCAAAGGATTCAAGGCGGCATTTGGTATCCATAGTCCATCTACAGTGATGAAAGAAATCGGCAGATATGTAGCGGAAGGTTTCTTACAAGGGCTGTTGGATGGTTGGAAAACTGTTTTGGATTTTATTTCCGGCGTGCTTGATGGCATAAAAACTTTAATTGTGAATGCCTGGAATGGCATCACATCCATAACCAAAACCATTTGGAATGGTATCCAAACTGTACTTTCCGGCATTTGGAACGGCATTAAAACTGTGGCTGGCACAGTATTTAGTGCGATAAAAGATGTGATAGGAAAAGCATGGGAAGCTGTAAAAACAGTATCATCCACAGTATGGAACGGGATTAAAGGTATAGTTTCTACAATCTGGAACGGACTGAAAACCACAGCAAGCACAATTTTTAATGGTATCAAGGACACAATCAGCAAGGTTTGGGAAGGTGTAAAAACTGTCACCACAACAATTTGGAATGGCTTGAAAACTACCCTGTCTACACTTTGGAATGGACTAAAAACCACAGTTTCTACTGTATTTAATGCTGTGAAAGATACCATCAGCAAGGTTTGGGAGAATGTGAAAACAGTATCCTCTACAGTGTGGAATGGGATTAAAACGACAGTTTCAGGCATTTGGAATGGTTTGAAAACTACAGCTTCTACTGTTTTTAATGGCATCCAGTCTGCAATTTCTACAGTGTGGAATACGGTTACTTCTGTGACTTCCTCTATCTGGAATGGCATTACTTCTACCCTTAATTCCCTTTGGAATGGGTTACATAATACCGCTTCTACAGTGTTTAATGCCGTGAAAGATGGCATTTCTACAGCATGGACAACAGTAATGACATTCACTTCTGAAACTTGGAATAACATTACTTCTACACTTAGCAATAGCTGGGAGAATATTAAATCTACTGCGGTAAGAAGTTTTGAGAACATCAAAACTTCCATCACCAATGTTTGGGATAATCTAAAAAACAGTGCATTAACCTGGGGGCGGGATATTTGCGGCAATATCGCGGATGGTATCGGACGTGGTATTGATAGAGTAACTTCTGCTGTGAAATCTGTAGCAAATACTGTAAAAGGTTATTTGGGATTCTCGGAACCTGATTTAGGACCGCTTAGCAATTTCCATACATATATGCCGGATATGCTGCATTTGATGGCAAGCGGCATTCGGGATAATGCTTATTTGGCTGAAAAAGCGGTGCATGATTTAGCGGATAATGTATCCCAAACCTTGAACCATGCCGCAGATGGGATGGAGTTTCCAGTTTATAACCGTCCTGCGGTGCGGTATGCGGATAATGGAAAATATAATCCGGGAAGCCAAACCGAAGATGATATCACCATGACTGTACGGAATGCCAATAGTGAAGTGGTTGCGGCTTTGTATACTGTTGCAAATCAATTGGTCAGCACCATTGAAACGTTAGCAGACCGTCCGATTGAAGTGGATTTGGATGGCGAAAAGGTATCCAGTCGTATGGAAAAATATCAGCGTGAACGTGGGAAAAGCATTATGGCAGGAGGTGTACTGTAATGAGGGCGCTTGTATCCATTGCAGGGCATGATATCCCTGACCCGTCAGAATATAATGCAACCACGTCCACGGTGGTAGACAGTGCGCGAAATGTGCAGGGTGTAATGATCGGCGCGGTTATCCGGGATTCTATGGCGAAAATTGAATGTACATGGAAATACCTTGATGCTGCAAAATGGGCAGAAATCCTTTCTTTGTTCAATGTGTCATTGGGCGGCTCATTTATCAATGAAGTAACCTTTTTCAATCAGGATACAAATGATTGGCAAAGTCGTAAGATGTATGTCAGTGATAAAACAGCCGGGATGTATTACCGGGATAAAGAAGGGAATGTCCGTGGGTTTACCGGATGCCGGATTGCTTTGATAGAGGTGTGAACAAATGCAGACAGTCAGCCGTGCATGGAAAGAAAATCAAAAAAGGAATCTGGTATCCGAAGCATTTTTGGAAATTTCCATAGAAGTTGGCGACCCGGATGCACAAGCAGGCGCGGTATGCACCGATAATGGACATGAACCTTTTTCACAAGTGCAATCAATCACGGATGAAAGTCCCATGCAGCCAATAAAATATGCCGCTTTGGAACCTGGATTATGGGTGTTGGATGGTACACACAAGCTGCTGGAAGCTATGGAACCTCCCCCGCCAATCATCATGTATACTGTTTCTGCAAATGTAGAACCTGCCGGAAGCGGTACAGTAACAGGTATGGGAACAGTAGAAGATGGGACAGAAATCACATTAACTGCAATCCCGGAGGATGGTTGTGTATTTTCTGGCTGGCAGGAAAATGGTGAAATTGTCAGTACTGATGCGGAATATACCTTAGCTGTATCCTGCGATAGGATTTTAACTGCGGTATTTACCGTATTGCCCCGTGATTATCCATATTCGGGCGATATTGTCCAAACCGTGCTTCCTGCTGGTAAATATAAGTTGGAAGTTTGGGGCGCACAGGGTGGTTATCGAAATAATACATCCTATGGCGGCAAAGGTGGTTATGCCTGCGGCGAATTGACTTTATCCGAACCGATAACACTTTTTGTCCGTCCTGGCGCTGCTGGCAATACTGGCGGTGCAGCAGGTGGATTTAATGGCGGTGGTAAACGGAGCAGCTATAATGGCGGCGGTGGTGCATCGGATATTCGTATTGGTGTGGATGATTTGAATCATCGTGTAATCGTTGGTGGTGGCGGTGGTTCAGATGGCGCGGCAAACAAAGCTGGCGGTTATGGCGGCGGTGAATCCGGTCAGGCACGGACGGACAGTTATGGCACGGGTGGCTTTGCTGGTACACAAACCGGGGTTTCTAATACATCATGGCAGACAGATACGCCATCTGAAAATACTGCGGCACAGGAAGATGCTTATGCCGGGTTTGGTTTTGGCGGGAATGGTATTTCCGCCAGCAATGGGCATGGCGGTGCAGGTGGCGGCGGCTGGTATGGCGGCTCTGGTACAAAACCGGATAGTTCCGGGGATGATGACCGTGGCGGTGGCGGCGGTTCCGGATTCGTTTGGACAGGCAATGCTGTGCCGGATGGGTTTGCACTTGATGCAGCATATCAGTTAGAAAATACACAGTTATTGAACGGTAATCAGAAATTCCTTTCCCCCGAAAATGTGTCCGAAACTGGACATAGTGGGGATGGATATGTCCGGATTACACCAATCAGCGAAACATAAAGGGGGATGAAATGTGCAGCAGGAAACAGGATATTTTGGGTATACCAGTGCATGGCTTTGTGATGCGGATGGCTGTTTTGAAACCATTCCTGTTGTCACGTTTGATTTTCCTAGGGTGTTAGATGGTTGGATTCCCGGCTTGACCATTACATGGTCAACAGCCTATGGAGAATGGGCAACACAATTCCGGATAACAGCTTACAACAGTGAAAATGTTGTTTTTAGCCGTGTGGTAGACAATGATAATCTGGTAACAGTAATGGAAGGGGATATTCAAGTATATACCAAAATAACACTTAAAATCCTTAAATGGAGTGTACCACTGCGCAGGGCAAGGCTGGAATCTATTGTTTTCGGTATTGAAAAAACTTATGGCAAGTCTGAAATTATGGATTATACTGCAACAATGTCCGTCAATCCGTTGTCCGCTGAACTGCCAAAATCAGAAATCAAGTTTGGGATTAAAAATCTGGATGGAAAATATAATCCAGATAATCCGGCGGGAGCAGAAAAATATCTGATGGAACGGCAGCGGGTTTCTGTAAAATATGGTTATCAGCTTGAGGATACTGTGGAATGGATACCCGGCGGGATATTTTATCTCAGCGAATGGGTAACACCACAAAATGGGATTACCGCGACATTTACTGCCCGTGACGCACTGGAATTTATGACTGATATTTATACCAGTGAAACATCCGGGACATTATATAAAATCGCAAATGCAGCCTTTGAACAAGCAAATTTGCCGTCATTGGATGGCGGTAGAAAATGTTGGGAAATCCATCCTTATTTACAGCATATCCTTGTACCAGAACCTGTGGATTTGAAAGATGATACCATTGCAGAAGTGTTGCAATGTGTGGCAAATGCGGCTTGTTGTGTGCTGTATCAGGATAGATATGGGGTATTCCATATCAAACCATTGGCAATGCAAACTGTAGATTATGCGATTGACCGTTTTAACAGTTATTCGGATTCCGAATTGGTGCTTAGCAAGCCGTTAAAAGCTGTGGATATTAACCGTGGAAGATATATTTTGCCAGTGAACCGGAATGGGGAAACACAACCGATTACAAATCCGTTTATTACTTCCGAACAAGCGCCTGTTGTTGCGGATTGGGTTTCACAGTATTTAACAAATAGACGTACCTTATCCGGGGCTTTTCGTGCTGACCCACGGCTTGACCCTTTGGATATTATTACAAACACAAACCGTTTCTCTGAATCCCATGTGATAGTTACCGAAGTAAAGTTTTCTTACAATGGTGCATTTGGCGGTAGTTATAAAGGACGGGGAACGGATAAAATCCGGGATAATTATTGTGCTGGGGAAGTCTATGCTGGGGAGGTGTGAACTGGGTGCAACATATCATGGAAACACTGGTAACAGACCGGACAGCGGAAGATGTCCGGCAGCGGACGGCTAAAGGTACATATAACATTTTCGATATGAACAGGGTAGAAGCTGTGACCGCATATCTGGCAGGACTTATGGTTGCTTTACCGGAAGAATTAAGGGCATATGCGGAAGAATTGGGTGTAGAATGGCATCCGGCTTATGATGTGCCGTATGACCCGGAAGATTTTTTGTTATCCGTGAAAACCGACTGGGATGTGTTGGATATCCCGGATTCAGAAGACAGCAGGCGGTATTTGGATAATATCCGTGCATTATGCGGAGGTTTGGAAAGCAATGCGGAAACCTTGCCGCTGTCACTGGATTGCCTGTTTTATCAGGATGCAAATGCAATCGAAAACTGCTTGAAACAAGCAGCAGCCATGTTTTTCAGGATGAAACGAGAACATATCCGGCAACTATCTGGAACAGTGGACGCATGGATACGTACAGGAGAACTTTATGCAGGGGAGATGATAACATGACAGACCGTGTGCCGACTTATCCGGGCAGGGTGAAAATGATTCCTGTGGAAGGTGAAGTAAATACTTATGATATGCAGCGGGCAGACAGTCCGGTGGAGGAAGGTACGCCGCTGAATAAAGCAAGCCTTTTGCAGGATGCAACTGCCGTGCTTGCCGGGTTGGATAATACTGCTGTACCGAATGATGTGTTTGCAAAGATATTAACCCATTTGCTGAAATTGCAGGCTGTGGTGATTCCAGGGGCTGGCTGGACAGGTACGGAAGCACCGTATACGCAAACAGTAAATGTGCCTTATGTCAGCGCGGATGAAACCGAACAGGGTGTATTTATTGCCCCAGCTGGCGCAAGTATGGCAGAATGGAACCGGATACAAGCCCTTGCCAAAGAACAGCAGACCAATGCGCTTTTGTTTGAAGCACAGGAGAAAACTATGGAAGATTTAACGGTATATGTGCTGATTCAGGAGGTGCTTTGATGGCGATTATCAATCCGGTAGTTTATGGGGCAGGTGGTTTGAAAGCGGAACTGGTTATCAGTTTTGAGAATGGTGCAGTTGTTACCGCAACCAATGGGGATACTGTCTTACGGGCAACAGTAAATAATAAAACCGCGAAAATCAAGCTGACGAAACCTGGTGACTGGACAATTACGGCGGTGTTAGGGGAGAGGACAACAATCCCACAGGTGATAACTGTTCTTGAAGAATATCCTGTGACTTTACTGTTAGACCCGATAATTAGTAAATATCCAGCGAATCCTGCATTATCTGTGGGAAGGACTATGTTGGGGGCAACAACTGTAGGAAATCATGTGTTGTTTGGTGGTGGATTTAATGCTAACTTATCCGTTACAGAGCGTGCAGAAGTGGATGCCTATGATAATACATTAACACGCTCATCAGTAACGAGTTTATCGAAAGCGACTATCGATGTGGCGGCTGGGACTGTAGGGGATAATGCGGTATTTGGTGGTGACCAATTAGTAAATGCGTATAATGTGAATTTGGTACGTACGATTCCCGTAGGATTTAGTGTACCTCATATAGGTCCTGCCGTAACTGATGTGGGAAACCATCTATTGTTTGCTGGTGGAGGAACTACAGTCAACGGCGTTGAACAGAATAAGGCAGAGGTAGAGGCTTATGACCAGCAGCTTACACATTCAGTGATAACATCCCTTAGTGCAAATCGTAGGGATTTAGCGGCAACTTCTGTAGGTGAATTTGCATTAATTGCAGGCGGTTATAACGGCTATGCACTAAACACTGTTGACGCATATAATCAAAATCTTACTCGTATGATACCAACAGCAATGACTACATCTCGTTATGACTTATCAGCAACTCATGTGGGTGGATTTGCGTTATTCGCTGATGGATATAATGGAAGCTATCCTCACTCTGCTGATGTATATGACCAAACACTTACTAGGTTAACACCTTTAGACATGAAGTGGAACTATCGTAGCCAGAAAGCACTTAATTTTAGCAACCGGGCTATATTTGCTAATAATGTAGAATTAGAGGCTTACGATGTAACACTTACGAGAACACTTGTAAACAATGGATTAAGCATCTCACGTACTGATTATGCGGCGGCTGTTGTTGGAAATTTCGCTTTATTCGGAGGAGGATATCATTATACTAGCACATCAGTCTATTACGATGTAATAGATGTTTATATGGTTACGCAATAAAAGGGAGGAATTATCATGAAATATCAAATTTGGGACGGCGTATCCGACATTTACACACCATCAGGGGCGCATTTCACTGCCGCTGAATGGAAAACCCGTTATCCGTGGATTAACATTCCGGGTGCGAAAATGATTATTACAGCAGGGCTTATCAACGGTGGTGCAGCAATGGAGTTTGAAGCAACGAAAGCAGCTTACATCCGGCAAGGTGCTGCTATCACTGACAGCATGACTGATGCGGAAGTCCTTGCAGCGATTGAGGAATTTGAAAACAATCCACCGGGTGCAGGAGAACCAACTGTAGAGGAACGCACAGTAGCTGCACTGGAATTTCTGGCAATGAGCAACCTGCCAGATGAAACAGCATAAGGGAGGATATTTGTCATGAATTTTAACACAATCAAGCAGAATTATGAACGCAAGCTATGGGGCAAAGCCATGGTGAAAATGGCTGTTCAGAAGGGTGTTATCACCAAAGAACAGTATACAGAAATCACCGGAGAAAAAATGTAACCAATTCATATGGGATTGCCCTTTTCGGGGCAATCTCATGGGTTTCCTGCCTATAGGGTAGGGGAGGTGAATTATCACAATGGAAGTAACTATTAATGCAGATATGATAATCAAGACAGCTTCCGTTTTAACAGCATTAGGTGTGCTGGGCAGTATTGTTATCTGGGGCTTTAAGTTTGTGGCACGCATTAAGCAGCAGGAAAAGGAGCTTGCTGCGATCCGCAGGGAACAAACACTGATTTGTTATGGCATTTCGGCTTGCCTGAAAGGGCTGAAAGAACAGGGCTGTAATGGTCCGGTGACAGATGCGCTGGACAAGCTGGAAAAGCATTTGAATTTGGCAGCGCATGAGGATGAATGAAAGGAAGGTACATATGGAGAATTTAGGGTTTACAGCAATCCCGGCAATTACAGTGATTTGTTATCTGATTGCACAGATTGTAAAGGCAATCACAGTCGATAATAAATGGCTGCCCATTGTATGCGGTATCGCTGGCGCGGTGCTGGGCGTTGCCGCGATGTATATCATGCCGGATTTTGCCGCGACAGATTATATTTCCGCGGTGGCGGTTGGCATCGTGTCTGGGCTGGCTGCAACTGGCGTGCATCAGGTGGCAAAACAACTTCAGGGAAAAAATCAGGAGGAGAGAAAATGAAGAAAACCGTTGTCTTTGATTTTGACGGCGTAATTCACAGCTATTCCAGTGGGTGGAAAGGTGAATCGAACATCCCTGACCCGCCTGTTCCCGGAATTGATTTGGCGTTGAAAGAAGTACATGATGCTGGATACGAGGTTGTTGTGGTTTCTACGCGATGTTCTTCCCTTGCTGGTAAAACGGCAATTGAAAACTGGCTGGATATGTATGGTCTTGACCAATATGTGGACAGGGTGTGCAAGGAAAAGCCACCAGCGATTGTGTATATCGACGATAGGGCAATCTGTTTTGATGGACATCCGGAAACGCTTCTGGATAAAATTGAACGGTTCCAGCCGTGGAACAAACGATTTACGAAAGGGCTGAAAGCTGATGATAGAAAATAACGGCTTTTTGATGTTTCGACCAGATGAAGCAGAATCTTTTCTGGCAGAGCATATGCCGAAACGGAAAATCCGACTGGTGCAGCTGCATCATACCTGGTCGCCAGCGTACAAGCATTTTGATGGCAGAAATCATTTTACCCGGCAGGCATCCATGCGCGAAAGCCATTTGGCGCGCGGGTTTAGCGATATTGCACAGCATTTTACTGTGTTCCCAGATGGGCTGATTGTGACCGGCAGAAGCCTTGAGAAAGACCCGGCTGGGATTGTCGGGGCAAACAGTGGCGCGATTTGTATTGAGAATTTCGGGAATTTCGACACTGGTTGGGATGTTATGACAACGGAACAATCCGAAGCGATTGAAACGCTGACCGCTGCATTATGCAAGGTGTTTGGACTGAATCCGGAAACGGCGATTACTTACCACGCATGGTGGACAGCAAAAGGACAGGCATTAGGCGATTATCATCCAGCAAAGAGCGCTAAAACCTGCCCTGGGACGGCTTTCTTTGGCGGGAATACCAGAGATGCTTTCCTGAAAAATCTATTACCGCGCATAAAAGATGCGATGCAGACGAAGGAGGAAAACGAAGTGAGGTACAAATATTATGATGATATGCCCGATTGGGCAAAGCCGACTATTGCTAAGCTGGTGCGGAAAGGCTATCTTGTAGGCAAAGGCGATGGCGTGCTTGACCTTACCGAGGATATGATTCGCGTTTGGGCAACCCTTGATAACGCCGGGCTGTATGGGGAGTAAAAATTATTTTCCTGTTCGACAAAATTCGACACACAAAGGTCGAAATCTGTGGTATACTGTAATTGTCCTAAAGGTTTAGCCGCCACAGGACATTTCCTTAAAAAGCCCTGTCCTCCGCCAAGAGGGACAGGGTTCTTTTTTGATGAAAATTTAAATTGCAGTTGAATAGAACTTATTATCTGGGCATAATAAATAAAGAGAAAATTAAATCGCAAAATCATTAGATATTATCTTGATATTCGGTATATACTATGGTAAAATTTAAATCAATGATAAAAAAAGGTCATTTTATCATTATGGGCTGGAAGGAGGAGGTTTATAATGTATGAAGTATTAAAAAACCTGTTTTATAAAGATAAAAATTTGTATGAGAAAACATATCAAGAAAGATATAATAGTGAGATGTCGGTTCATATAGACTTCAATATAAACGGAAATCCTGCCTTTTTTATAGAAACGAAAGATATTGTAGATATGTTAACTAGAATTTTAATTAGTGACAAGGAAGTCTGCAAATTATGTGATAAATTACCGGGCGTGGCTTTGAAACAATATCAAAGAAAATGTCTGATTGATGAGATAACGTTAACTAATAATATAGAGGGGGTTTATAGTACTAGAAGGGAAATAGACACTTTGCTTGATAATGAAGGAGAGTGGGGAAAACGGAACCGTTTTAGGGGATTGGTTCAAAAATATTTAATGCTGTTATCGAGAGATAATATTGAATTAAAAACCAGTCAAGATATTCGTAAAATTTATGATGATTTGGTTCTTGAAGAAATAAAGGAAGCTGACCCTTCTCAAGTACCAGATGGAGTATTTTTTAGAAAGGATTCTGTCAGCGTTGAGTCTGAAACTGGTAAAGAACTGCACAGGGGGTTATATCCTGAAACTAAAATTATAGAGGGTCTGGAAAAATCACTTCAATTTTTAAACGGGGCTGATGTTTCTTTGCTGCTCAAGATTGCAGCCTTTCACTACCTGTTCGGATATATACATCCGTTTTATGATGGAAATGGTCGAACGAGTAGATTCATAAGCGGATATCTAATGACCCAATGTTTGGAACCAATTATTAGCTTTCGGCTTTCATATACTATCAAACAAAGGTTAAGTGAATATTATAAAGCCTTTAAAATATGTAATGACCCTCGGAACAAAGGTGATATTACCCCATTTGTTGCTATGTTTCTTGATATTATTTTGGATTCAATTACTCAGTTAATTAGTGCTCTTAAAGATAAAATTGAGAAAAGATGTATTTATGATGAATTGTGCAAATTATTGCCAGGATATTCCCGACCTAAGACCGCTGACTTGTATAATTATTTAACACAAGCCACTTTGTTTTCTGAAAAAGGAATCTCTACAGCAGATTTGAAGTGCTGTCTTGAGATATCAGATGCTACGTTAAGAAAAAGATTAAATGAGATTTCAAAAAACCAGATATTAATTTCTCAAAGATTTGGACATGAGAAATATTATATGTTGGATGCCGAAAAGTTATTAGATATGGGAAAATCAATAATAGAACGATATAAGGAGCGCACTGATATCTAAGGCAATACCGCACAATGAGGTTTGCCTAAAAATAAGACATCCTCAACTG
>CAJUDU010000057.1 GCA_910584935.1 uncultured Butyricicoccus sp.
TTTATCACTTTCTTTTTGTGTTGAAGGTGTCAACTTTATTTATACAACATCAGTAGCCTTCCGGCGCATTGGTTTCAGTCACCACATAATTGCCTTCTTCAAGGTCGCTGACACGGGCAACGCCGGTCGCATCGGTTGTGACGGAAACTTCAAAAGAGCTGTTGGCTTTAACAACCTTAAAGGTCGCGCCAGCCAGCGGGTCACGGGTCGCCTCATCCACTTTCAGGATTTCCAGCGTGCCCATGGGTTTGTTGTTAAAGACCGCGTGGGTCGGTTCATTGGTTTTGATTTCAACAATCTGGGTGGCAGTGACAATGGTATAGCCATCCACAGTCGCCAGATGTTTAATCAGGTACTTGCCGGGGGTCAGAATGTTGGTCTGCAGTACACCAGTATTGTCAGTGGTTCCTTCGAACACCTTATGTTCGGTGTTCAGTTCCCACACTTCAAACACACCGCCAGCCAGCGGTTCATGGGTATCCAGCACAACATTTTCAATGACCAGACCTGTGTACTTTTCATTGGTGAATGTCAGTTCTGTGTTGTTGCCGGAACGGATATAGGCAAACTGATATGTGCCTTTCAAAATATAACCGTCCGGCGCTTTGACTTCGGTAACGATATAATAGCCAGGCTCCAGATTGTCAACCGAAGCAAAACCTGCTTCATCGGTTGTCACTCTGGTTTCAAACTCGCCGCGGACAGACTGCACACGGAAAGTCGCGCCTTCCAAACCATCTCTTGTCACATTGTCAACTTTGTTAATCAGCAATGTGGTAAGTGGACGGTTTTCAAAGACAGCGGTTGTCGGGATGTTTACGGAAATCGTCACCGTCTGAGTGTTGGTAACAATCGTATATCCCTTTGCTGTGGCAACCTGCTTGATGGTGTACTTGCCCGGCGCGAGAATGCCGGCATTCAGCCAACCTGTATCATCGGTTGTGCCATGATAAACCTGCTTGCCTGTGGCGTCATAGACCTCAAAAATGCCGCCAGCAAGGGGCTTATGGGTTGTTGTCACCACATTTTCAATGATAAGGCCAGTCATGGGCTGGTTCAGGAAATAAACATGTGTCACCTGATTGGAGATTACAGTGATGGGCTGGGATACCATATCCTTGATATAGCCATCCGGGGCAGTAATCTGGGACACAATATAGTTCCCATTTGGCAGCGCCGGGATGACCAGCAATCCATTTTCTGTTTTGCCCTGCCCCACAACCACACCGGATTCTGTCCGGATGACAAATTCACCGCCGCCAAGCGGCTGATTGTTCACGGCATCATTCAGATGGATGTGGACAGCAGCTTTTGCGCTGTTGGTGATATGCAGATTGACTGTTTCGCCTGCACGAACCTGCACAGTACGCACAGCAGTGTCTACCATATAGCCATTGGGCGCAATCGTTTCTTTGACATAATATGTGCCGTCTTCCAGCACATCAGTCTGTGCAAGACCAGTGGCATCTGTCCGCAGCATGGCGACAACATTGCCGGTGGCATTGGTGATTTCAAATTCCGCGCCAGACAGGGCAGCGCCACTGTCAGCGTCGGTCTTCCGAATGACAATAGAAGCCATGCTCTGGTTGACAATCTTGATGTTTGCACCCGCATTGCTCTTAATCTGCACGAGTTTGGGAGAAGCATCAATCTTATAACCGGCAGGAGCTTTGGTTTCCCGCAGGACATATTGACCGGCATCCAGACCATCATAAGAGGCTGTGCCATTAAATTGTGTGGTCAAGTCCGTAATTTTCTCACCGCTGGTGGTATACAGCGCAAATTCCGCGTCAGCCAGCGGGTTGCCGTTGGCGCTGACTTTGGTAACAGTCAGCCCGGCATTTTTCTGGTTCTGTACATAAATGCTTGTGGTTTGACCTGCCCGGACTTTTACCGTTGCAGGAGTCGGATTCAGGGTGTAGCCATTGGGAGCTTTGGATTCATACACGGTGTAAGTACCGGGTTCCAGCTCTTCTGTTGTGGCAAGACCGCTGACATCGGTCACATAAGTCCCGATGATGGAGCCATTCTTTTCAACAGTAAATTCCGCACCAGCCAGCAATGCGCCGGTATCGGCATCTTCTTTTGTGATTTGGATGACAGGCTTTTTGGTGTTTGTCATCTGTACATAGGTGGGTTCATCCGCTTTGATGACCACATTTGTCTTACAGGCTTCATCAATCAGGTATCCATCCGCCGCTTTGTATTCGCGCAGCAGATAAGTGCCGGGCTTCAGCGGTTGTGTGGAAACGCAGCCTGTAGAATCGGTCGTATAACGCCCGACAACATGACCCTGTTCATCGGCAAGTGTAAAGACAACACCAGCCAGTGAAGCGCCAGTCTGGGAATCTACTTTTTTGATGTTCAGCACACTTTGTGTTCCGTTGACAAACCGGACAATCGAAGCCTGGTTGTCTTTTACGGTCACAGTGTAAACTTCATTTTGTGTGACGAAGCCCTCCGCAGCCACAACCTGCGCAACCTGGTATGTGCCAGCCGCTACAATCGGTGTGGATACGATGCCGCTTTCGTCAGTGGTGAAATAACCGACAACATAGCCAGTCTGCTGATTGGTCACTTTGAACTGACTGCCGGAAATCGGATTGCCTTTGGCATCCTCGTTCCGAATTTGAATGATGGACTGCAAAGAGTGCATGAATGTCAGGTGCATGGCAGCGCCAGTTTCCACCGACACATTGGAAATCACTTTGGTATCCATCACATAACCGGCAGGAACAGTTGTTTCCCGCACAATATATTGAGCAGGATCCAGCACCTTTGTCACAGCCATGCCGGATTCATCAGTCACAACAGTATCCACAATCTGACCTGTTGCCAGGCTGGTGACGGTAAACTGTGCATCCTTAACCGGAGCGCCAGAGTAATCCACCGCACGAATGACAATGGAGGACATTTTCTGATTGGTAAACCGTTGCGCACAAAGCTGGTCAGCGACTACAGTGACAATACGGGCTGTTTCATCCGGCACATAACCGGCAGGAGCCTGGACTTCACTGATGACATACTGTCCAGCAGCAAGGGTTTTGGTAGAAGCTGTGCCATCGGCTGTGGTTGTCACAGTATCCAGCACATTGCCCTGCAGATCCCGCACTTGAAATACTGCGCCGGAAAGCGGGCTGCCGGTGACAGAATCCACTTTGGTAATCATAATGGCAGAGTTTCTGGAAGAAGTAAACTGGAGATAACCGGAGTTTGCAGCCAGCACATTGATATTCTGAGAAGCTGTATCAATGGTATAGCCATCCGGCGTGCTGACATGGCGGATGGTATATTCGCCGGGATTCACATCCTCGAAAATAACCCGCCCATCAGCAGCAGCGTAATTTTCCGCAATCTTCTGATTGTTCTGCCACAGCTCAAATTTTGCACCAGCCAGCGGCACAGTCGTACCCTTTACATAGTGCATAATTTCAATAAACGGCTTTGTTTTGACCACAAATGTCACAGTTTCTGTATGATCTGCGGTCAAGGCACGATTGATTGTGCCAGTCGCGGCAACATATCCCGCCGGTACACCGGTCTGGGAAATCAGGTAGCCGCCTACATCCAGATTGTCAATCTTGACAGAGCCGTTGGCATCGGTCACATAAGGACCCTGCTCTTTGCCGTTCTGCGCCTGGATGGTGAAAGACGCACCGGAAATCTTTTTCCCTGTATCGTCCTGGCAAATAATCACCAAAGACGGTTTTGTGGAGGAAATAAAGGTTTCGGTTGTCACCTGATTCTTGCGCACGATAACCTGCTTGGTATTCACCTGCAGCACATGACCTTCAGACGCCTTTGTGGCGGTGATGGTGTATGTGCCGGGTTCCAGGTTTTCAAAATACACACAGCCATTGGCATCGGTTTCCGTATCCTGGCACACAATGTGGTTATCTTTGTCGTAAACCACAAAATGTGTCCCAGCCAGCGGCTGACCGCCGGAATCCTTGGAATAAACCGCAACCGCGCCAGGACGGCTGTTTGTCACAGAAATCATTTTATTTTCTGTACTTTGTGTCAGGTTGAACGAAACAACACGCTGATCCAGGATATACCCTTCCGGCGCAGCTGTTTCGGTCAGTCGGTAATTGCCCGCAGACAGATTGGACAGATATACCATACCTTCACTGTCTGTCACAAGGTCATTGCCGCCGGCAACAGCGCCGCCAGCAGCGGTGGTGATTGTAAAATGGGCATTTGCAAGCGGCATACCGGTTGCCTTATCGGTTTTCCGGACAGCCACCACATTCTTTTCGGAATCGACGAATACCAGGAACGGATCACCGTCGCCGGATTCTGTGATTGTGATATTTTGCGGGGACGAGGGATGATAGCCAGCCGGCGTCTGAACCTCTGTCACAGTATAATCGCCAGGAGCGATATAAGGCAGTGTCCAGCAGCCGTCAGAACCTGTCGTTCCCTCCCCGACCAGTGAACCATCCGCGTTTGTCACACGGAATTTTGCACCGGCAACACCAGCCAGTGTGCCAGCGTCAATTTTCTTCACGACCAGAGGACGCTCGGCATATGCAACGACTGTGGTAATCGGCGCACCTGTATTGGTTTTCTGAAGATAAACCAGTTCAGGCGTTGTTTCAATGCGATACCCTTCCGGTGCATTGATGCCGGTAATCCGGTAATATCCCACTGGAACTTCCAGCGAAATCTTACCGCCGTTTTTGGAATAACTAATGCCGTAATCCTGATATTGACCTGCTGTCGTGCATTCGATTTTTACCCCGACATGATCCAGCGCAGCGCCGGTTGTGTTATTGACGGTCTGAATATACAGTGTCGTCTTATCACTCACCTGGTCTGCCGCATGGGAAACTGTCCCAACAGGGATTAACCCAAAGCACATAACTGCTGCCAATACCCCAGACAAGACCCGTTTCAGGGTTTTTGTTTTGGGTTTTTGCATAAAGTGCATTCCCGCTGTTTGAAATATGGGCAAGTACCCGATGGGGCTTGGATGCCTGCCAAACAGCCTCTCCTTTCCTGATGTTTTCAGGGTTTCTGCTTTTGTATTTCCTCAAAAGCGTTTTTTTTGCGGATTCGCCCGATTGGGAATCCGTGCTGCACTCCTTTCTTTCTATTTTTTTTGTTTTAGCCAACAGAAGAAAAATGTCCTTCCTCTATCGGTTGTTTTATTATATGCACACCTTCCGCAGAATTTATGGGGAACAAAATTTATTTCCCAGCCGGCATAAAGAAAACGGCAGCCAGAAAGAGATCTGACTACCGTTTTTTTCTGATTCAAAATTTGAAATGATGATCCGACAAGAAGTGTTTTGACACCAGCATGTGCAGAACAAGCTCGTTTTTCTCTATTTGTCTGAAACCATCATGCTGCTCTGCTTTGCCAGCCACTGCGGCAGCAGCAGTTGAAAAGTGCTTTTACCTTTTGGAGTGATAAGCGTCTGGTTTCCTGCCCAGGAACTATGCTCACTTTTGATGTCCTTGATTTGAAAAATCCCTTCCTGAACACGGGCGGCCACGGGCTTAATCCGTTTTTTCTTATCACGGTAGATGTAGCTGTAGTCCTCCAGGAAACGGATGAATATTCTTTCCTTGACGCCCAGCTCCTTTGCGGTGTCCCTGAAATTGGTGAGCAGATTCCTGTCCACCAGCTCGTCAAAATAGTCCACCTTCGGCTGCGCTTGTCTTTTTTCCTCTTCAAGCTGCTTGCGCCGTTCTCGCTCCTCTTTCAGCTCCAGCAGCAGCTTAATCCCGAAATCAGGGTCGGCGATCATCCTGTCCATCACTTCATCGACCATGTATACACCATGCTTACGGATGGAGGGGATAACCTCATCGGCGATTTTGGCCTGGAATGCTTCCGCTGTCTCGTTCTTTGCTTTCATCGCCAGGCGATAGAAGATGTTCTCCGGAATGAAATCATCTTTTCCCCACTTCTGGGGAAAACCTAATTCATCCTTGACACTCCCCTCAGCTAAATCTGGGGATTCTCAGCTCAACGACCGCTGCTTGCCACCTGGCGAAGTCTATGCAATCTCCCTGAGCGTTAGGTTTCGGCGTGCCCCGCCGTACCATATATGCCAACAGCGTGAAAGATTTCTTCTGCCATTTGATGCTCTTGGTTTTCGTAACACCTGACATTAAAATTTTCTCGTTTTCTGTTGACACTTTATTATATGCACACCTTCCATAGAATTTATGGAGAACAAAATTTGTTTCCAGCCGACATAAAGAAAAACGGCAGACAGAAAGAGATCTGACTACCGTTTTTTCTGATTCAAAATTTGAAATGATTCGCCGACAGGTATTGTTGTGTGGTCAGCAGTTGTGGACTGACTTCGTTTGGAAGATCGCCGCTGATTACTTTGTCAAGAATATGATGCAGGATATCGCCGATGAGCTTCCCCTCCGGCACACCCAAAGATATAATGTCTTTGCCGCCAATCGCCAAATCTTTCATGGAGAAACATTGTCCTTGCGCAATGACATCATCCAAAATACTGTGCAGCGCCAAGCACTTGTTAATTCTGGGTTGCTGTGTACTTTTCGTGTGGGCTTTGATGTCTGCCAATTTGATTGCAAGAAGTTTTCTGAAATTACTTTCACCAATCTTGGAAAGCCAACGGCGGACTGTCTTATGTGTTGGTGCAATTTCAGAATCATGATACAAAACCAGTGTGAGAACATCTTCTTTGGTTTTGTTGTCAAACCGCAACCGTTGCATCACATGGTCAGCAATATCATGGCTGGGTACACTGTGCCCATGGAAGTGCCCGCCCCGTTCATCTTCAGAATAGCATTGTGGTTTCCCGATATCGTGAAGCAAAAGTGCAATCTTTACAGAAATATCATCGCCTGTATCATTAGCAACAGCATGGGCAATATGATCATAGACTGTATATTCATGGTACGGATTATTTTGCTGAAATCCAATGCACGGTGCAATTTCTGGGATGATCACAGCCATCACATCACTGTAATCCAGCAGGATTTCAAGCACACTTTTGCCCAAAAGCAGCTTGCACAGCTCCACTTGAATGCGTTCTGCAGCGATATTTTGCAGGTATGGTGCAAATTGATGAATCGCTTTGGCTGTATCTTCTTCAATCGTAAAACCATAGACGGATGAAAACCTGAGCGCCCGCATGATACGCAAAGCATCCTCATGAAACCTGTCCACTGGGTTGCCGACACAGGGAATCTGATGCCGCCGCAAATCTTTTTCCCCATGGAATGGGTCAACTAAACCGGTATGGGCATTGTATGCCATTGCATTTATGGTAAAATCCCGGCGGGATAAATCATCCTGAATACTGGTTGTAAATGCTACAGTATCTGGATGCCGGTTATCTGAATATTTGCCATCAATACGGTATGTTGTTACTTCATACATTCCATCAAATTCGGGAAGACAGATTGTTACTGTCCCATGTTTTATGCCAGTTTCAATGGTTTTTATGCCGTGCATAGAACATAACGCCAGCACTTCATCCGGCTTCGCAGATGTGCAGATATCCCAGTCATGCGGCGCTAAGCCAAGCAGACTGTCCCGGACACAGCCGCCAACTACATAGGCTTCAAACCCTGCATTCTCCAGCAGATGAATCACAGTTTGCGCACCAGCAGGGATGTTAATCCGATACATCGAGCGCCCTCCTGTTCACTTCCATCACAAATTCTTCCACACGCTTCATATCAGGGTGCAGCGGCAGCGCTGTATTCTTTTTGGCATAAGTAAGGCGGTCTTCAAACGCATTTACCATGTCAAAAAACTCCTGCCGGTATGTTCCATCCTCTTTCTGATACTCGCCGTGTCGGATACGCATCAGAAGGTCAAGGTCATTGCCTCTGTATGTGATGATATCCTCCTTTTCCAGAATATCCAGACACATCAAATAGAGCCGGATTAAGTGCATCGCGTGCTTGTTGAGATGATTATCATCCTTTTTATGATTGCGATGATTCAGCTTTTCATAATTGCTGAGTACATTTACCAGATCATTCATCATGCTGTTGAAATCCCGCACAGGGAATTTCTTTAAGCTGATATCGGCAAAAATTTCACGTTCCAAATCTTCTCGCGGGCTTTCATCAGTATAAAGGATGAAACTTCCTTTATCAAATGCCGTATAGCGGCTTTTGAAAGAATGGACAGCACTTTCCATAGAATTACGGATATGTTCTTCACGCCGCTTCTGTGCCATCCTGTCCCTGGCCAAGGCATTTTCCAATCGCCGCAGCTGCTGCGTGGCATAGCCGCCAAAAGAATGTACTGCACGCTGTGACAGAAACAGTTTGCGGTTTTCAATCATCATTTTGCCTGTTTCCGTAAGCAAAAAATAATGTTCTGGTTTGCAACCTAACATTTCAATGGTATTGGGATTGCAGTTAAGCAGCAGTTTGATGAGTTTGTTAAAGGCATAGATTGTGGTGTCTGTCTGTACATGGACAACCTGTTCAAATGCTGTCAGCCCAATTAGGTCAGAAGGACTGTTCAAAGCACAGCCACGGATATCCACATCCGATGTTTCGATATTTGTGCCATAAGAGTAGCTGCCGCCCAATGTTAAAAAGATGATCCTGTTTTTCAAGTGTGGGTTGGTGCGGAGAAAATCATATGCAGAACCATTTACCATTTCTTTGATTTGCTTAATTGTCATTGTCTTTCTTCCTCCATTTTGTCATAGTAGTTCATTATAGCACTTGGATGTGTGAAAAACAATGAAGTTTTCACAATCAGCACCAATTAAAGTCCATCATAATAGGTGCGTATGCTTTCCTTTGTAATGACAGCCTTATCCGATACAGCAAAAGCCTGTTTCCATGGATCTTCCATGCGTGTCAGTTGTGAAAGCCACTGCATATCTTTGTCACCATAATGATCCAGAACCAGCTGCAATGTTTCCCGCTGCATATCGTTGAATACGCTGCTGTCACCAGGGATATCATCTGTCGTACAAGAAAACTTCCCCTTCAACTGAGCAAACAATTCTGGGCATATGGGACCATTTCGCCATGCCTGAAAATCCTCATCAAAAAGCGGCGCATCATCCCATACCAGCGACCAAGCCTGCGCATAGTAGCAGAGTTTTTGCAGCTTCATGGTTGACATTTGCCCGCATACCTCCAAAATGAATTTCGCTGTGTCAAAAATTGTTGCCATCGTGTAACCCTCCTTTTGTCACTTTCTTATTTTATGCAGTTTGTATCTGATATCAACTTATCGCACACAAAAATGATTCAAAATGTGTCATTTTCTCAAAAAGAATGAATGTTTTTGATTCATGCCCTGCTTGAAGTGCAAAAACAGCAGCCAAAGGCATCAAATCCAGGGCTGCTGTGCGAATTGAAGTTGTAAAGTATGCAAAACGGCAAATTAAAGTGTGTTTGTTATGTAGATTGCTTTTTTGTTCCAGCACACCTTGAAAATTGAGGATTACCATATACTACCTTAGAAAAGACTATACCTCTCTATTATAGATTTACCCTTAAAAAAGAGTAAACTACCCCTTTTGCCCTGCGAGGTACGCCCAGTTCGTGGTCAGTCAGTCCGTCTTGACCTCGCTTTCATGTGTCGGCTGGACAAGCCATCCGCCACAAGTCAGCGCGGTGCGACTGACTGCCCACCAAGTGACACACATCTTATGTCGGCCTGACCTTCTGTCAGTCCGCCACCAGCTGTGTGCCACTCGCTGGGCGCACCCCTTCCCTAAGAATAGGTAAAAAAAGGTAAAGTGCGTTGTACTCCCCCCATTGTGCGGCAATGACCATCGGTTTCATTCAATCCTGACCTTAGACACAGAACCAATCCTGCATCAGTCAAAGTTCCCTCTCCTCACAGAGCTTGAACCCTCCCATATAATTTATATACCGGTTAATGTAGCCGGTTGAGGGGCAGGCGCGGCACAATCACGGGTTTCATCTGTCCCTGCACATTCTACTGCATCGGCTGTGCAATACCTGGTTTTACATTCGTATTGGGTGAATGAAAATAGCAAAAAGAACCCCCACAGGCGGACGCATCCGCCTGTTTTCGATATTTAACGGATTCCCCTACTGCAGCCTTGCGCATCTGCCCTGTCGGCTTCGTTGGTTTGCACTCGTGCTGGTTCTTTGAAACCCTATGTTTCGCGTATACTCTATCATATGCAGGATGCTTGAAAATTATTCTTAGATCCGGCATTTTGTTAAAAAATACAAATAGGAGGATGGGTTTCCCATCCTCCCTGCCATTCTATTTAGCCTGCCAAGGCTTTTTTCATATCGTGGTAGCTGAACGCAATCCCTTCCGCACCATCGTTCATATAAAACATATGGACGTCGGCACTCCAATTATCTTCAACCATTTTGAGCAGCAACTCTGTATTTACCTGGATTGGCACGGCTTTTTTCTCCAATGACGGATTGATATGCTGGCAAAATTTCATTGCCATATTATGATCCGAAAAAATCATGATATGCGGTCGTGCATCCAACTTGCCAATTCTTGTGACAAACGGTGAAATCGGTGCAAAAGAAAAACTTGCGACCCAGAATCGGTTCATTTGCATCACATCCTGGAGAAAGCCTTCACGGACTTTCCCGCCCCTTGCCTTTGCCTGCGCTGCCCTGAAATTCATATATGGCATTTCACGCAAATTGCCTTTGAAAACATCCTTCTGATGCTTTTGGCAATAATCACCCATCTCCATGGGGGTTAAGGTCGTCAGTTCCTCGCCAAACGGATCCATAATAAGGTTTAAGCGACTGGTCATCAAAACAGGGAAAAGTTCTTTGAACTGCACATTTTGGCGGTGTAGTTTGCTCACATCTGCATTAGATGCCTGGAATTGTTCTGCTTCTTCCCTGCCGCTTAACGCCAGCGCAAACTGTTCCGAACTGCCGGGAAAAGTCAAGGTCAGGAAATGGACAGATTCGGATAATGAAAGGTTCCTCTTGTCCGATTTTTCTGTTGTCAGGATGATGACAGTATCATCCGGGTACATCTGCAGGATATCTTCTTTGCTCTTTATCATTTTCTGGTGTCTCCTTTTCAGTCGATGAGCTGGTCAACAATTCTTGCGATCAGCTCTTTGTTGGTCAGTTTCTTTGTATTTTCATTGGCAGCCCGTTTCATTGAAATCCGGATTGCCCGTTCAATGGTTTGCCACTGGATGCCTGCTCTTTCTGCTGCAATTTCGTAGATATCACGAACCTTAAATACACGGCTTTTGGATTCCAAAACAATCTGGACACATAATACGAGATATTTATAGCCTGCACAGGCGTGTTTAATCCCAGCCCTGTCGAGGCATACAACAATCTTTTTTTCCAGAGAACCTTGCTGCATCGGCGATTCTCCTTTCATGAGGGTTAATTCAATATGTATTATAATATGCAGCAAGTGTATGTTTTATCGTGCGATAACAGAAAAAAAACAGAGCGCCATATCAGACGCTCTGTTTCCCTCAAAATTATTCCAATTCAATCATAAGCCGGGTTTCTGTTGAATCTTCTTTTGAAGTCCGTACCACTTCAATCGTGTTTCCAAGGGGTGACATTTCAATCGTTTCGTTGGAAAGCGGTAAAACAAGTTGGTCAAAACTATAATTCAAATCGCCGCAGCCATGTTCCACCTCAAATACCGTAACATCCTGCGAATAGCGGATATAAATTTTGTCGTCCATCGTCCGCACAGTTGCCAGAAGTGTGCCATCTGCCTTTGACAGAATGTGGACTTCTTCCTGTGTTTCCATCTCCATCATGATATTTTCCGGAATCATTGGTGCCAGAGCCGTTTCCATTGGTGAAAAACCCATCATCAGGCATAAATAAAGTACAAAAATTGTCATTTGGTATCGTCCTTCCTGTTCGTTCACATCCGTAACGATTGTCATAATCCGTTTCATATATGTAAAAGATTCCTTGCAGGGCAGGGCAAAGCAATTCTCTGTCAGTGTTATTTGGTATGTATCCTGAAGAATTCTGTCTTTATCCTATGCAAAATAAAAAATGAGAAGAAAAAAATGCCGCCCTCCATCAAAGAAGGCGGCATTTTCGGTTATTTTACCTGCCCCACTGTTCCGCAGCGAAGTTTGTGCGGTAAACTTCATGGGGATTGCAGGCTTCCATGATATCGTAGAATGCCCAATGGGAAACTGGGACATCAGAGAAATGTGTGAGCAGGTGCATATTGTTGAAAATGGTCTGCCTATCTGGCTTGCGGTTTGCAGCACGGTTGGTCATTGCGACAACCTCACTGCGCCGGATCAGGCTGTTCGGCTGGAATGTGCCGTCCGGATAACCTGTAATCCAACCCTTCCCTGTTGCATAAGCAATCTGGGACGCGGATGTGGGATTCGCCTGATAATAGTACCGCATATCAGAATATGGCAGGCTGTAGCCGTTATAAGAGAATGTGTTCACATCCTGGAAACGGCAGAGCAAATCGACAAATTCCGCCCGTGTAATATAATCATTGGGACGGAAATAGCCATTGGCATCCAGCAAGCCCTGATCCTGTGCCCAGCCCAGATAACCGTTGTACCATGCGCCGGTGACTGCATCATAATAATTGGAATGATAGCCGTTCATATACTGCTCATCCACATTGTAATACAGCCGTGTCAGCATGGCGACCGCTTCCGCACGGGTCATGTTCCGGTCAGGGTCAAATTTGCCATTGCCAACACCTGTGATATAAGCGTTATGATAGCCATCCTGATTCTGAATCGGGTTGTTGGGCGCATCCGGCAGGTTGGACAAACGGTCAACTGCTGTGGATGTCACGGTGACAGAAGCGGGCAAAGACGCAAAATTGATCTTCCATGTGCCATCATTCTGATGGGTGACATAATAAGTGTTGCCATTCAACATAAACCGGGTGGTATTATGGTAAATGGTTGCAGCATCCGTATTGGCGCTAACCTTTACAGTCGCCAGTTGATAGTTGGTTTTGGGCTTTACAGTCACTGTAACTGCCTCACCAGGCTTGGCATAATTGCTGTTTGCCGCGTCATGGGTGATGGTGGAATGGGTATCCGGCTTTTTGGTGATATACCGGTTGCCCTCCTGATAGTTGCTGCTTGCGGAAACTGTCATGGATTCGGTGATGTCGTACAGTGTAATGATTGCCCTGCCGCTTGCTGTCCAGTTAATGGGACAGCGCACACCATTGACAATCAGATAACTGTCGCCACGCTGCGCGGTGTAGGTTTTGCCTGCCCGCACAACTTTAATTTCCTGGATGGTATAACGGTCAACCGGGACAAAAGTCAGCTGCTGCACATCGCCATTCAGCACAGTCACTGTGCCTTTATCGTTGCAGGTAACACCTTTATCTGTTGTGACCGTCAGTTTCAGGCTGGAATCTTTAGCGGAAGGGTCAATCTGGATATTGGATTCAATGTCCTTCAGGTACAGGTAAACCACACCATCGGCATTCTTTTCCATCCGGTAAGTTTTGCCGTTCAGCCGAAAGCTGGTTTCATTGGTGGATACTCTGGTGGAGTAATCGCCCATAGAAATCCTGACAGAAGTGATGTCATAATGGTTGCGCGGCGTCAGCACAACAGTCGCGTCTTCCCCATAACCCACTGTGGTGATGGAATCATAGTTGGAAGAAACATGGGCGCGGTCCAGTACAGAAATGCTGTAAGAACCATAGGTGCTGACTGCCTCAATGGAAACATCCGCAGAAGCAGGCGGGATTTCCATGACAATCTGCCCGTTCAGGTTTTTGTTGATGCGGTAAGTCTTGCTGCCAATCGTCACGGAAGAATCCGCCGCATACAGGGTTTTCCGTGTGCCGCCGGATTCAATGATGAATTTATAAATGGAATACCTGCTGTCCGGAGTAAAGGTGACAGTGGTTTTCTCATCGCTGGAAATGGATGTGTTTGTCACATTGGCTGTGATGTTGGCATCCGTTACCACATTCAGGTCATACATTGTAGCAGCATTGGCAGTCAATGCGGTGATAAACAGATCTCCAGCAACAGCGGCACAGGATACAGATACACTGCCATCCGCCTGCTTGGTAATCTGATAGGTCTGCCCGCCGACAGTTACGGAACCTGTGACAGCATCCACCAGATTGCTCTGGTTGGAATAACCGGTGCGGATATTCAGCTTCTTAATCTGCAAGCCGGCATTAGGTGTAAAGACCATATTGGTGCTTTTCCCGCCAGCTACCGTGCTGCCGGAACCGGTTACGCTGCAAGTGGGTGCGGAATCGCTGCCATAATTGCTGTTGCTGCCCAGCGCCCCACTGTTGCCGACAACAGTATATTCCGCAGCATCCGTCCAAAGATGAATCTGCAGATCATCGACCAGGTTGGAAGTGGTCAGGTACAGCGCATCAGAGCCGCCGGAGTTGGACAGCTTCATCTGATAGGTTGTACCGTTGGGCAATGTGCCGGACAGGCTGTTCCCGGTAAATTCCTGCTCATGGGAATAACTGCCCGACTGCACCGTGATTTTGGACAGCTGGGAAGTCCCCTGCTCGTACAGCTTCATGTTTGTCACCGGTTTGCCGCTGTCCACCTGATAGCGCTGGGCAGGATAACCGGCATCATTGTAATAGACCTCAATATGCTGCACACTGTCGGCGTTGGCTGCATAAGCAGGCGCAGCTGTGCCGGCAAGCATCAGCATAGCAAGGCTTAAAGATGTTGTTTTTCTGGTCATAGATTTTCCGGGAACGCAATTTTTATCGTGTTCCCGTTTCAACCCCTTTCGTACCGGCTGCATAAGCAGCCTTATTTTTTTGCTTAAATCTGGACTGCAACAACCATCCGTTTAATGTTCGGCTGGTTTTCCACACAGGTGTAAAGGGTCAGCTTATTGCTGCCATCCTGCACCAGTCCAGAAGTGTCTGTGGTTTTGCAGGTTCCGACTGAAACAACACGATAGGTTTTTGTGCCATATGCAGTCGTATAAACCATGGTGTCACCCACTTTGACATTCTTCAGGTTCTTCAAATGTCCATAAGAACCCCGGTTATGTCCAGCCAGTGCGACATTGCCTTCCCAG
This sequence comes from uncultured Butyricicoccus sp., assembly GCA_910584935.1. GTDB lineage: Bacteria > Bacillota > Clostridia > Oscillospirales > Butyricicoccaceae > Butyricicoccus_B. The sequence goes on from CAJUDU010000057.1 coordinate 14,995, forward strand.
CCGGAGGTTTCCGCAAAATGCCCAAGCCCTTTCCGCATACTTTGGGTGGATGTGCCTTCATAAATGCTTTCACTGATACCAACAGACGGGATTTCCAGATGGGCAATTGTACCATCTGCTTTCAGCGCCTGCATGGGGGCGTCTTTTGTGGCAACGCCGGCAGCGTAAGCGTTGTTATAGTAGGACTGCTGGTTGGGTGTGGGCAGCGCGGCAGAATTGATCCGCCCGGTATCATACTGAACAGGATAACGGACATTGGACATCTGCGTGGTGGGAGCCAGCACATTCGGGAAAATCGTGTTCTGTGCAATGGCAACATCGGTTTCTTTCCCCCAACTGTCCGGATATTCCCCAATCGGGAGATTCAGGGCAGAAAGCGGAGAAGATGTGACATTGCCGGAGGTGTTGGCAGCAATTGTGCCATCCGAGCCGACAACAATTTTCCCGGAATCGCTGATTGCATTTGCCGAAACCGAGGTGGACTGATAGAAGCCCTGGCTGGCACCGGAAGTATAGTTATACTCCAGCGCCTGTGCGGAAATCACGCCGGGGGCGGACAACGCAGCGGCAGCAAGGACCATGGATACGGATCTTTTGAAATTCATAAGACTTCCCCAAACCCTTATTCATGAGGTTTGGGTTCCTCCCTTCCAATCATTTATTGATGTGTTTCATCTTCAGGATCATCTGCATCTTCTGATGCCGGTACAGATTTGTTCTTCCTGGACTTTCTCGTGCAGGCGTATGCAGCGCCAGCCAAAGACAGGCTTCCCCAAATTGCACCTGCTGTAATCAGGGCAGCCTGTCCTGCCCCCATACCTTCCGGCTCTTCCGGCGTTTCAGGCATTTCGGGTTCCGGTTCTGGAACAGGCAAGCCGGTATAAGTGATGGTGTATACAATGTCGGACTGACCATTTTTGGTGACTTCCCCTGCATATTCCGCAGTGACCGTGTAGCCGGATGCCACACTTGACGAAAGTGATTTGCTGTAAGTGACGACAGCTTTATAGCTGGTAGGGATTGACCCATTTTCAGCAAGGGTTTCTTCCTGCCATTGGATATCGCTGACAGAAAGCTGATGTCCATTTTTTTCGACTGACTGCGGAATTAGTGTCGGATCGTTATATGGAAGTCCATCATAGGTTTTGGTATCTGTGACTGTGCTGTGCTTTGTCCGATACCCATTCACTTCTGTTGTGACACTTTTAGGGTCAAAATTCAAAGTGCCTGTAAAACCATCCTCATCGGTATATTCAATTGTTGCGGCAAATAAATCAATATTTTT
>CAJUDU010000058.1 GCA_910584935.1 uncultured Butyricicoccus sp.
TCCCCTATTATACCACACCTTCTTGACTTATGAAGGATTAAATCAGTGGTTCCTATGCTGATCAACACGCCCCAATGGTACATATTCACCGCCGCTGTTTACCATGGCATAAGTGAACCAGTATGCCTGCAATGCTTCGTGCATGGTTTGAGCAGGCAGGTAAGGCACACGACTGCAAACTTTATGGATTTCCATGAGTTCTTTGCGGCGCTGCGAATCGGTTTCTGCCGCGGCATCTGCCAGCGCCTGCTGTGCATGGCGCTGGGCAAAACGACACACGCCTTCAATGGCATATAGCATAGCACGATATTCCGCAACCGCTTTTTCATCAGGCTGTTCAGCCGAAAGCTGTTGTTCCAACGCTGTTTGAATTTGCTCGGTAATGCCTTTGAACCCAATGTGCAGCACTTTTTCCCAGTGTGGGGGATGATGCCCCCACACGGAATTTTCATTCATTTTATATTGCGCCGCGTTTTCCAATTCTTCTTCGGTGGCATAAATAGGAAGCACGGTGCCAAAGCCAACACTATTCATATTGGGATTGCCAACAATCAGTTCATCTGCGCGGATATAAGCGGGCAAGTGTTCGCCCATATAACGGGTTGCCATCCCCTTGCGCACAACCAGAGGTTGCTGACGGTTGTTGTCATCCAGGATAGATTCATCCTTAAAGTACCAGACGCCAGGGTCATGGTATTCTTTTTCAAACAGACGGGTCTTGATTTTTTCCAAACGTGATGTCATCATATTCTCTCCTCCTGTGCGAAAGCGGATGGGATATTTACTTTTGCCGAATGGTGCGGCTTTTTCGCAGTATCTTCATAAACTTCTTTGTCAAACCGTGTCATAAATTTTTTGAACAGGAATCCAACCAGACAGGTTGCCGCGACGCCAACAACCATCCATACGCCAGTCATGACATCTGCGCCGCCTGCTTGTGCAAAGCCCACTGGTGATAAAGCAATATAGGTCAGCACTGCACCCATGGCAATCAATGTGCCGCATTCATAACGGTACTTCCAGGGGCTAATCGAAACAACATTGGTAGATTTGGTTTCAAATACTTTATCAGTTGGCTTAATTTTGCCCATAACCCACATGAAAATGCAGCAAATCACAAACATTGCGCCCGAAACGTGCAGGTAATAGATCGGCAGATCCATAAAGAATGTGGTAAAGCCATAAACGCCGATAAACGCGATAAGGGAAATTTTTGCGGCAATTGCAGGAGCTTTTTTATTTAAGTAGCCCATTACCATAATAGTGAAAATCGGGACATTGAATAAACCGTTAAGTTGCTGGAACAGGGAATATAAACCATCCGGTGCATACATAATCATTGGCGCGACAAGCATAGAACCAATGCCGACAACCAAACCACAGATTTTGCCGACGCGGACGATTTTTGCTTCGGATACTGGTGCGCCGTTTTGCGTTTTTCCTTTATAAAGGTTCATCGCGAACAGGGTACAAACGCTGTTCAATGTGCCGTTAAAAGTGGAAAGGATTGCGCCAAACATCGCCGCGATAAATAAACCGATAAGCGGTTTAGGGAGCACGCCATTCACCAGTGTTGCATAAGCAAGGTCACTGTTTTCCAGTGCGCCAGTGCCATAAAGATGGAAGCAGATAATGCCAGGGAACATCAGCACCAATGGGGTGAGCAGCTTAAGCACGCCTGCAAACATCACGCCTTTTTGCCCTTCTTTCAGGTTTTTCGCGGCAAGTGCGCGCTGGATAATCGCCTGATCCATGCCCCAATAATAAATGAGCACTGGCATCAGTCCGGTAAACATGGTGGAAAAGGGGAGTAAATCCTGTTCGGTGCCAATTGCGTTGAGTTTTTCTGGAGCAGCGGTAAGAATTGTGTGCATTGCGTCATTGATACTGCCTTTGCCAAGCGCTAGCAGCCCGAAAACTGGTACCAGCAACCCGCCGATCACCAGCAGGATGCCATTGAGTGTATCGGCTGTGGCAACCATTTTCAGTCCGCCAAATAATGCGTAAATAATGCCGATTGCGCCAATAAGCAGCACCATTGCCCATACGCCCTGTGTGTAAGTAAGCCCGAACATCCCAGGGATATCAAAAATCTGATTGACGGTAATCGCTCCTGCATACAGGCAGATTGGCAGTGTATTGCAGATATAACAGATGATAAACAGGACGGATACCCATTTCTTCACTGTACCGTCATAACGTTCTTCCAAAAAATCCGGAATTGTTGCAAACCCACGTTTTAGGTAGCGCGGCAGCAGGATACACGCAACCACAACCAGTGCAATAGCACAAGGAGTTTCCCAGCCGATGGTTGCCATATTTGTCCGGTAGACGTCGCCTGTCATACCGACGAAATTGGTTGCACTCAGGTTGCACAGCAGCAGTGATGCGCCGATAACGCCGCCAGTCAGGCTGCGCCCGCCCAAGAAATAACCATCACTGGTATCCTTTGCAACTTTACGGGATTGATAGAACGAAAACAGCATAATCAGCAATGTAATGCCTAAAAAGCTTCCTAATATAATTCCCATAATCTTTTCCTTTCTGTATACAAAAAAACTCTTTTCTCATTTGTTCTCACGCGGTCGTTTTAGTCGACTTATTATTATAATTGTATACATCAAAGGGTATATAATTATATTAGAATACATCGCGCATAAAATCAACCGTAATTCTTTACAAATCAGCAGTACCTTTCTTATATAGATTGCTATACCGCCCATTTTTGATGGAAACGCTGTTCATAAATTTCAGTCAGCATTGGCCGGAAATCTGGATGCGCAACCTGGATGAGGCTGGCTGCCCGTTCTCGGAGTGTTTTGCCTTTCAAATCGGCAATGCCATATTCGGTAACAATATATTCCACATCCATACGGTTGGTTGTGACCGCCGCGCCTTCATCGAGTACGGGGACAATTTTAGAAATCCGCCCGCCAGCGGCGGTAGCGCTAACCGCAATGATGGATTTTCCGCCCTTTGACAAAGACGCCCCGCGGATAAAATCCACCTGCCCACCAACTGCACTGATTTGCCGCAGACCAACCGATTCGGAGCAGACTTGCCCAGTTAAATCGATCTGGACACAAGAATTGATAGAAACCAAGTGATCATTTTGCCCAATAACCCATGGGTTATTGACATAATCAACAGGCGCCATATAAACACTGGGGTTATCATCCACGAAATCATACAAACGCTGGCTGCCCATGAGGAAAGTCGAAACATGTTTGCCGGGGTGCAATGTTTTCCGGCGCCCATTGATATTCCCATTGCGGATTAAATCAATTGCGCCATCAGAAAACATTTCAGTATGCAAGCCGAGCTCATTTTTATCGCGCAGGCACAAGAGCACAGCATCCGGCAATGCACCAATCCCCAATTGCAGGCAGTCGCCATCTTGAATGAGTGAAGCACAATGTTTGCCAATGGCGCGTTCTGTCTGCCCAATTTCTACAGGCAAAAGCTCGATCAGCGGCTGATCATGCTCGACAAATGCCGCAATATCAGTTACTTTCAAAAAACAGTCGCCATGGCAGCGCGGCATATGCCGGTTGACCTGTGCGAGAATGGTTTTCGCTTCCAGCGCGCTGGCAAGCGTATAATCCACTGACACACCCAGTGAACAATTGCCTTCCTCATCCGGCGGGCTGACCATAATCATCGCGACATCTGGCTGCAATGTTGTGCGCAGCAGTTCGGGAATGCGGTGGAAATAACATGGGGTAAAATCTGCCCTGCCTTGTTCCACCGCCTTGCGTGCCGCACCGCCAACAAATAAGGAATTGTGCCGGAAATGTCCATTCATCCCTTCCGCCAGGTATGAACCTTTACCCAACAGCACCATATGCAGCAATTCCACACCATGAAGGTTTTCTGCATTGGCTACCATCGCGTCAATCAGCGCTGTTGGCTCGCCTGCCGCATGGCCGATGGATACAATATCACCTGACCGCACCAGCCGGATGGCTTGTTCTGCACGCATACAATGCCGTTGATAATACTCTTGCCAGCTCATGATAAACCCTCCTTTCTCATTTTATTTCTACCAGGACTTTGAAATAATCCCCTGGCACCTGTACAAACTGAAATGCCTGCTCAATTTGCTCAAATGGATAAACTTTGCTGATAAGTGCTGCAAACTCCCGGTTCAAAATGCCGCTTTTCAACATTTCCACCGCGCCAATAAAGTTATATTGCGCATGGATGCGCACCCCTTGCATCCGCAGTTCCTTGGTGAACATGGTGGACAGATTCACCGGATATGGCTCTTTTGTCATACCAACAATCATAACCATGCCGCCAATGGTTGTATATTGTATAGCTGATACAATACCTGGTTTGCTCCCAGATACTTCAAATGTTACATCAAATCCTTTCCCATTTGTTAATGCCTGCATCTGTGCGTCAAAATCCGGCGCAGCTGGGTTCACTGTTATAAACCCCAGTTTGCGCGCAAATTCACAGCGGAACGCATTCAGTTCAGAAATCACAACTTGGCGCGCACCTGCCTGCCGTGCAACCATGGCAATTAACATCCCAATGGGACCGCCGCCAATGACCAATGCCGTTTCGCCCGCCTGCAAACCGCTGCGCCGCACATCGTGCATGGCAACCGCAACCGGTTCTGCCAGCGCCGCAAGCTTTAAATCCATATCCGCCGGAATTTTGTACATTTTCCGTGTGGCAACCTTCACATATTCTGCAAATGCGCCGTTGCAGTGCGCCCCCATGAAATGCAAATCCCGACATACATTATCATGCCCTTTTGCACATGGTTCACAGTTGCCGCAAGAGAAAAACGGCTGTGCAACAACCATATCCCCTGGCTGGAACTTGTCTGCACCCACGCCTTTTGCTTCTACCAGCTCCCCAACAAATTCATGCCCTGGTACAACCGGGAATTTTGCAGTCGGGTGCTGGCCATGTAATACGTGCAAATCACTGCCGCAAATCCCGCAATAACGCACCCGGATCAGCGCTTCTCCTTCCCGAATCTCAGGTACAGCAATCTCGTTCAAATGAATGCTGTTTTTCTGGTCAATCACGGCGGCTTTCATCACAGGTTTTCTGCTTTTTATCGGCTGTACGGCACACTGCGAGGCTTCTGTTACGATTGTTTCACTGCTTTTTTCAGGAAAAACCTGCGTCCTGCTTGCCAGCCGGACTGATAAATTTTTCTGACTCATTGTTGTTCATCTCCATAGCACGCTGTATAAATCGCAATCATATCTTCACGGGTAAGTGATGTATAGTTATTGCGCAGCAAACGCTGCTGTCCTTCTATTACACTGTCTGCAAACTGCGGTAATTCTTCTCGTGTAATGCCATAAACCTTCAATGAACGGCGCGGCAGTATTTTATCCATCAGCTGGTATAATGTTTCCAGCGCCTGCCCCTGCGGCACGCCAAGCACACGCCCGAACAGTGCTTCCAACTGGTTCAGCTTGCCAACTGGCTGTTTTTTCTGATAAGTACGCAGCACTTCTGCAAACATCAACTGATTGGCTTCGCCATGCGGGATATGGTACGCGCCGCCAAGCGGATAACTCAGTGCATGGACAGCCGCACAGCCTGCATATCCAAAAGCAATGCCGGCGAAATTGGATGCGGTCAAAAAGTTTTCCGCATAATCCTTCCAGCTATCCCGTGTATGATTTACCACATATAAATAACCGGAAAGAATTATTTCAATTGCTTTTTCCGAATAAATCTCGCTATGTGCAATCGCCTTTGGCGATAAATAGGATTCTACCGCATGGATAAGCGCGTCAATTGAGCTGGTTGCAAAAAACTGATATGGCAATGAGCATACCATTTCCGGAATCAATACGGCTTCATCTGCATACATGGTTTGCAATGCAAGCCCTTTTTTGGTGCGCAGATTTTTCAGTTCACAAATGGTGACATTGGTGACTTCTGACCCAGTGCCGCAAGTTGTTGGGATAACAATCAAACGGCGTGCTTTTTCCGGGATTATGCGCCCGGTGAAAATATCTTCACATATCCAATCCCCTGTAAAGGTAAGCACTTTTGCGATATCAATCACTGTGCCGCCGCCGATTGCGATGACCCGCTGAATCCCTGCTGGAATATCGGCGCGGATCGCATCAATCATTTGGTCATTGGGTTCGCCTAATCCATATTCCTCCTGGAACAGTACAACGCAAGGCGGCTTACAAGACGCTATAAATGGTTCATAAATAAAGCGGTTGGTAATCAAAAGGTCGGTATGGCTTAGCTGTTCATTTGCTGCAAACGCTTCAAAACTTTCATATCCTTTGATGTTTGTGGGCAATGAAAACTGAAACATATTTTGCATCCCCTTTCTGGTTATTTCCATGGTTTTAGTATAAGGCTATTTTGTCGACTTGTCAACCGAATTGTATACAATAATTTTATATAAATTTATATTCTAAAAATTGTTGACAATATATAAACCCTGTGATACCATATGCCTGGATACATTTGATGATGGATCTCATTCCCCTTCTATCTTCGATACCGGAGCAGCCTGCCAAAGCCGTCAGGCTGCTCCAGCGCTATATGACAATCTTTCAGCGAGGTGATATTCTTATGTCAAAACAGCAGAACCCTCCCCTTGTCTATGAACAAATTTTGGAACGTATTATGAATGGTACATTTGCTGTTGGGGAACGGATTCCGGAAAGCCGGTTGGCTGTCATGCTTCATGTCAGCCGTTCGCCTGTGCATACAGCCCTACTACAGCTGGCACAGGATGGGCTTGTCACGCTTTGCCCAAACAGCAGCGCCCATGTCGCCTGTTATTCCACGCAGGATTTACAGGATATTGGAACCCTTCGCCTGTCGTTGGATGATATGGCAATCCGCTTAGCGATGCTGCATGGAAGCCGTTCAGATTTCCTTGCCCTGCAAAAATTAGCGGAAACCTGTGCGCAGGGAATGCGCACAGGAAATAACCGACTGCGTCGCAATGCAGACTGTGACTTCCACTTGCTGCTGGCAAAGATTAGCCAAAATCACCTGTTGTTCAATTTTCAGACCGAACTTTATAAGCGTGTGAATTTCATTTTGCTAACCCATCAAAATGCAGTGGTCAACTGTACGGCACATATTCAGGAACATTTTGAATTGGTAGATGCGATCATGCAGCATGATACCGCGCTTGCCCATCATATCATTACCCATCATCTGGCATCTTTTTACTATTTGGAAAATCTATACCCGCCTGAATTTCTTCTATAAATTTCTATTTTTCGGTTATTCTTCGGCATATGCTGCATTATTTTTTTCATATTGCTGACTATTTTTTGTAATTGTATACTTTTATTCGAACTTGCTTTATGTTATAATATTTGTATTCTATCAATTATATGAAAATCCCCAAAGGAGGTACGATATGTCTAAACGTAATATCGGTTTAAGCCAGCCTGCCTATCAGCATATCCTCTCACTTATTATGACAAAGCAGCTGATGCCTGGTGACCGCATTCCTGAAACCCGTATCGCAGAAGAATTTAATATCAGCCGCACCCCTGTGCGGGATGCTATGCGCCAACTTTGCAACGAGGGGCTAATTGAAATTTTCCCCAATCGGTTTGCACAGGTACAAGTTTATTCTGATGAGGCAATTCGCGAAATTGGCACCTTGCGTGTTGCCCTTGATACCATGTCGGTTAAATTAGCTGGCTTATATGGCAGCCGTGCGGATTTCCTGCGTCTGCTTGAAACCGCGGAACAATGCAGCAGTGCCGCAGCGGCTGGAGATGGCGAACTGCGCCGAAAATATGACAGTGAATTCCACTTTGGTTTGGCACAAATCGCGGGCAATTCGCTGCTTCAAAAATTCCAAAAAGAATTACAGCTTCGTGTACAATTCATCCAGCTCCATCATCCCAGCCCAATTGCCAATGAAACGCGCCACTTGCAGCAGCATAAGGATATTGCAGCCGCTTTAATGGAACATGACGAACGCAAAGCCTTGGAATTGGTTTGCAACCACCTGACAACATTTTATAACTTGGATGACTATTACCCGGAAAATTTCTTCCAAATAACATTCTAATCCTGTAAAATGAAAACAATCGAAAAAGCAGGTGCGCTTCATGCGATGCACCTGCTTTTTCGATTGTCGGGTTTTGATAAATTTATAATGCGAATTTTATAAATTGTCGACAATATTTATTTTATCACGAAATTTATCTTTACAGTATATTATTGCCGTGTTACAATAACTTTATCAAAGCGATGATAAAGCAATCATTTAGGAGGGTTTTTTCATGGATTTAAAATTAACTGGGAAATCAGCATTAGTAACAGGTTCCTCTGCCGATATTGGGAAAGGAATTGCAAAATGCCTGCTTCAAGAAGGCGCACACGTAATCATTAATGGCCGTAACGCGGCATCGCTTCAAAAAACAGCAGATGAACTGTCACAATTTGGCGTGTGCCATATGGCTGTGGGCGATTTATCCACATCAGAAGGCGCGCAAACTGTTGCTGCAGCCGTAGATGCCATTGGGGAACTTGACATCCTTGTTGGCAATATGGGCACTTACAAAGGGGCGCCTTTTGCGGAGATCTCTGATGAAGAATGGGACTGGATGATACAGACAAACTTATTTTCCCAAGTGCGGATGTGCCGTCATTTCCTGCCCAAAATGCTGGCGCGCAACACGGGGCGTATCCTGCTGATTGCCAGCGAATGCGGCATTAAGCCGCTGACAGATATGGTGCATTACAGTGTTTCTAAAACGGCTGTGATTGGCCTTGCCCGTGCGCTGGTGGAAATGACAAAAGGCACAAAAGTTGCGGTCAATTCCTTATTGCCTGGTTTGACTTGGACCGAAAATACAGCTGCATATCAAACCGACCGCGCCAAACGGGAAGGTAAAGATTTGGATCAGGCAATCCGTGACTATTTCATCACTTATGAACCGACCCAACTGTTACAGCGCATCACAACGGTTGAGGAAATCGCGTCTACTGTCACCTATTATTGTTCTGAAGTATCCGCCGCGACAAATGGCGCAACCATCCGCGCGGAAGGCGGGCTAATCCGCAGCATCTAATCAAAATTATCATTGATAAAACAAAAGGGAAAAGGGACTACAGCTTCCCTTTCCCCTTTTTTATTACTGTTTTTAGTCTTTTGGATCCAATCCTCTGCGGAATAATTCCATCATGGTGTGAGTCAAATCATGTGCATTTGGGGATTCCGGCACATCTTCCCGCTGCATCCAAACCCCTTCTTTCAGTTCATTCCGATCCAGTGTAATGGTTTCATCACCGTCTAAATCCGCCCAAAACCCAATCATTTGTGTGCTTGAAAAACCCCAGGGCTGATTGCCATGATATCGGATATTTTTAATGCGCAAACCGACTTCTTCCATCGCTTCCCGCCGAACCGTATCTTCCAATGTTTCCCCAATTTCAACAAAGCCTGCAATCAGTGCATACCGTGGTGTTTCCCGGTCTGCATATTTGGTCAGTACAATCTTATCCCCATTGCGGATTGCAACAACAATTGCCGGAGAAATCACAGGATATACCACCGCATTGCACGCGGTACAGCGCATCGCACGTTCTTTTATATCCCGGCACGCTGGCGCGCCGCAGCAGCCACAAAACTGGTTTGCACGGTACCAGCGCCACAAATGCAATGCTGTGGCACCTGCCAGTGGCATATATTTTCCTGCCATACGTTGGCACGCGTTCACATCTGTTTTTTCCAGTGCATCCCGCACAGCGTCTGCTGCATCCCAAAGCAGGAAAAATGCGGTTTCATCAATTGAAAACAAATAAACCAACATTTCATCCGTCACACCAACTGCACGCATTTTTCCAACAGTTGGATATTCTCCTGCATCCAACAAAGCGTTCTTCCCATCAAACACCATCACCAAATCCATATCTTTGGGTGCTGGGTTTTGGAACTGGTTATGAAAAACATGAGGTGAAATTTCTTGTAACATAATCATACACCGCCTAATTTCAGACAACACCGCACAATCCGATAGAAAAACGGTTTGTGCGGTGCCTTTTTCATCTTATTTTTTAATCCGTTGTTTCGCCTTTCATCTTTGCCACTGTGGAATCGCGGAAATTTTTATATTCCTTGCCCGGTTCCAATGTGACACCTTTAATCCGTGCCAATTCGCTGACGGTAACAAACGCATAGCCGCGTTCTTTCAAAATATCCACCGCAGCGATCGTGCCTTCCAATGTGCAGTCGCGCAAATCGTGCATCAGCACAATATCGCCATCCTTAGCTTCATTGACGATTACATTTTTAATGTGTTCCGCGTCGCGGTATTTCCAGTCTTCGGTATCCACACTCCAGTTAATAATCGGAAGCCCTGCCGCAACTGCTGCCGCTGTCACTTTTTCATTGATATTGCCGCCAACCGGACGGAATACCGTTGGTTCCTCGCCGCAGTAAGATTTTACAATCTCCATATTCGCCAATACTTGATTTGAAATGGTTTCCGCATCTTTTCTCCATATACTATCCAAATGGTCTTTGGTATGGTTGCCAAGCTGATGCCCTTCGGACAAGTAGCGGTCAGTATGGGTATGGAAATCTGTCAAGCGGTAACCACACATAAAGAATGTCGCATGAACATCTCGTTCTTTGAGGGCATCCAGCAGTCGTGCAGTCATACCGGAAGAACCGCCTGTTGGACCGTCATCAAAGGTCAGCGCAACATAGGCATCTGCCTGTGGAATATCCAGGCGCTGGTCGGGCAGCTCTGCCCCAAGCGCAGACAGATAAGCCACCTGGCTGTCTGCCTCGGCAAAACTCAACGAACCGACCAAGCAGATATCGCCTTCCCCTGCGTTAGAATATCCCAACATATCACACAACAGGTTTGCCGAAATATATGTAACATTATCTTTCACAAAAGTATCGCCATCTTCGGCATCACGATAGCTTTTATCATTCAGTTTGATATCGCCATCATTTAGAAGCTGAATGGTGTTTTCTCCAATGGTCATGGAAACGCCGCCGTCTTCTAAATCGGATGCCAGCCCCATAAAGGCATTTGCAACCGCTTTGGCTGGCAAGCCATATTTCCCGTTTTCAACAACAGGGGCATAAAATTTTTCCCCATCAGTGAGGTCAACCTGTGTACCGTTTTGCACAACACAGTCTGAACCTGCCCGGAACACCAATGTTGTTTTCAGCAGTTCCGCACGCGGCTGGCCAAGCACCTGCAAAGACTGCTGCTGCAATTTTTGCAGATCTTTTTCTTTGACCTCTTTTTTAGAAGTCAATACCGCACAGTTGTCTGTTTCCGCATAACCCCAGCCTAAAGCTTCCGCAACAGCTTCCACTGGGATGAAAACGATGCCGTCATCTGTGCTTACCGCAGGGGAAGCTGTCAGGGCAAAATCTTCGCCGCAAGTAATTTCTGTGCCGCCCACTGGGATGCCAACTTGCTTTTTACCGCTTGTTAACGTAACATCTGTGCTGGACGCATTGAGCTCCATTTCAAACGCTTCCGCAATGCCGGTTGCCGGCGCCATGATATCGCCTTGTTCAGAACGATACACTTCGCCGCCCAAAGCAAGCGCGATATCTTTCAGCATCCCACGGTCATTGCCTTCCTGCAACACCAGCGCATCTGAGGATGAACCGCCACCACCGCCAATCAGGCTGCCGATGCCATCCAGCGGATTGCCACCGCCAGCTTTTGCGCCAGTAATCAGCGGCGGCAAAATCGCAAGGCAAAATACACAAGTCATTAAGACTGCGCCAATTTTCCATTTCATAACTCGTTTACCTTCTCCCACATGAAATAAAATGAGCTTGCGCCAGGCAGGGTTCCCAAGTTCCTTTGCCATCATCCGCCTGGTTTGTATGCTACCGCCATCCAAAAGACAATGCGGTTCATATTAGTTTTATTATAACATACCTGTGCGCAAAAGTTAAGAGTGAATCCAAGGATTTTTCCCCGTGAAAATAAAGTAAAAACGCAGGGGCATCCATGCTTTTCCCAGTGGATACCCCTGCATAAGTTTTACAGTTTCTATTTGCTGCAAAACCTTTTGTTAGATTTATCCCTTGCTGATTCAGTCAGCTTCATAGGGTTCCCATTGGTTACATAAACATTTCCACCTGGAGTATATTTATAAACCCGCCTTTTCCTGCAACAATACCATCTGCAACAGACAGCCGGAAGTTGTCATAAACGGTTCCTTCCTCGACATGATTAGAAGCGGCAAGCGGTGAGTGAAAGGCATAAAGCCGGCATAAAAGCAAAATCCGTTTTTCATTATACATAAAACAGCATTCTTCCATAAGTCGGAAGCGGCCAATCATTTTCGTCAACCATGCTTTCCAGCCCATCCGCAATGGTGCGGCACTGCTGCATAACAGGGATCACAGTATCCCGGTAATACTCCGCACGATGTTGGAGCGATTGGATATCATTCCCTGCCGGTGCATCATCAACTGCTTTTTGTAACGCGGCACGGGTTTTGCTAAGTGCGGCAGTCTGTTCTGTAAGCTGCTGCACCATATCCCGTTCTTCGGCAGCGTCAATGCCGATTGATTTTTTCACGGCAACGCCTTCTGCCAATTTATTGGAATAGGCAATGCAGGCAGGGATAATCTGACGTGACAGCATTTCCAACATGGTAAGTCCTTCGATGTGCAGTGTTTTTGCATATTCATCCAGCAAAATTTCGGTGCGGGACTGCACTTCTGTTGCGGTACAAATGCCATGCCGCGCAAACAGCTTGACATTTTTCTCATCGGTATAATGACTTAATGCTTCTGGTGTAGTTTTCAGGTTCATCAGCCCGCGCTGTGCAGCAGCTTGCTGCCATTCATCACTATATCCATTTCCATTAAATACAACTTGACGATGGTTTTTCAGTTCCCGCTGAATGAGTTCCGCCAAAGCGGCATCCATATTTTTCGCGGCTTCTAACTCATCAGCAAATTTGCGTAAAGATTCCGCAACTGCCGTATTCAAGATAAAATTGGTGCAGGCAATATTAAAAGAAGAACCTGGCATACGAAATTCAAACTTATTGCCGGTGAAAGCAAAGGGAGAAGTACGGTTGCGGTCAGTCGTATCTTTTGGAATCGGCGGCAGTGCGGAAACGCCGATACTCATCATGGTTTTTTCAACATCTGTATAATCAATACCGCGCACCAGCGAATCTAAAATCGCTTCCAGCTCATCGCCGACAAACATGGATACAATGGCTGGCGGGGCTTCTGAACCGCCCAAACGATGGTCATTGCCTGCGCTTGCCGCTGAAATCCGCAATAAATCCTGATATTCATCCACCGCTTTGATGACAGCCGTCAAAAACAGGATAAATTGCGCGTTAGAATGGGGCGTGGAGCCAGGTTCCAGCAGGTTTTCGCCTTTATCGGTGGACAATGACCAGTTATTATGCTTGCCTGAACCATTGATGCCTTCAAATGGCTTTTCATGCAGCAAGCATACAAACCCATGTTTATTGGCAACCCGTTTCATCACTTCCATGGTTAGCTGGTTATGATCGGTTGCAACATTGGTTGTTTCAAAAATGGGCGCCATTTCATGTTGGCATGGTGCAACTTCATTATGTTCGGTTTTGGAAAGCACGCCAAGTTTCCAGAGTTCATCGTCCAATTCTTCCATAAACGCTTTAACGCGTGGGCGGATAGAGCCAAAATAATGATCCTCCATTTCCTGTCCCTTTGGCGGCATTGCGCCAAATAAGGTTCGCCCTGTAAAAATCAAATCGCGGCGTTTGGCATAATCTTCTTTATTGATAAGGAAATACTCCTGTTCCGCCCCCACAGTTGTTGTCACCCGACGGACGTCCTTACCAAACAGTTTCAGCACCCGGCAAGCCTGCTTGCTAATGGCATCCATTGACCGCAGCAGCGGGATTTTTTTATCCAACCCTTCGCCTGTGTAGGAACAAAACGCTGTGGGGATACACAAAGTCTTATCTTTGATAAACGCATAAGAAGTGGGGTCCCAAGCGGTATAGCCACGGGCTTCAAACGTTGCGCGCAGCCCGCCAGATGGAAATGAAGACGCATCTGGTTCGCCTTTAATGAGTTCTTTGCCGGAAAACTCCATAATTATCCCAGCACTGCCCTCTGGGGTAATAAAGCTGTCATGCTTTTCCGCAGTTACGCCAGTCATCGGCTGGAACCAATGGGTAAAATGGGTTGCCCCCTTGGAAAGCGCCCAATCTTTCATGGCATTTGCCACAACATTGGCAATGCTGATATCAATAGCGCTGCCTTGTTCTGCCGTTTTTTTCAGTGCCTTATAAATGTCTTTCGGCAGCAATTCCTGCATTACTTTTTCATTAAAAACCATGCTGCCAAAATACGCTGGCACTCGTTTTGCGGTATCCATACTTCAAAAACCTCCCTATCTAACCAAAGTCACATATTGCACCTTTCCTGCCTATGCTGCAAAATACAAAAGGCTATTTTATATTATAGGGTGTATTTTCCGATTCCGTCAAGCGAATCCCTGTTTTCAGGAAAGTTTCCCTGTATTCACCGAAGATACTGCATCCGCTTTTCACAATTCTATGCAAATTGCGCACTGTAAAAAAAAGAACGGGTTCCATTCCAAGCCGCAATATGCTATAATATGGCATACCATAAATCCCTCTTCCACAGAAAGGCAGTGCATTGCTATGACTTTGCGTTTAAAAGAACTCCGTTTACAGGAAAATCATACACAAACTGAAATCTCCAAACTGCTAGGCATTAGCCGGGAGGCATATTCCATGTATGAATCCGGCAAGCGCCAGCCCAGTCTGGAAACCCTGGATATCCTTGCCTCTTTTTATCAAATCTCTGTTGATTATTTGATTGGACGCACTGATTTTCCCGCCCCTGCCAAACCGCTTACCACAGAAGAAGAACAAATATTACAGCAATACCGCACTTTGGATGCCCGAGGCAAGCAGGTGCTTGCCGCCCTTGCCGCCTTAGAATCTACTTACAGCAAATCAACAGAATAATAAAAATGCCCTGCCAATTTAAAACGCAGGGCATTTGTTTATTTTATTGCCATACCAGTGGGATTTCTGTGCCAAACAATACAATATGGGTCATATCTTTTATGGACACGCCTTGCGGCAATAATCCAAAAAATATCGGATGTGCATAGGCATTTTGTACATCTGGCTGCCGGATATAATCCCGTGCCCAGTCAATCGGATAAGTTTTCCCGGAAGCATCTTTCAGCGAAATTTGATGATAATCATACCCGGCATCCCTTCCGCTGAACCGTCCGGATTCTGCTGTCATACAAATATGCCAACTGCCAGATGTAAACGCTAATTCATCAATCACCAGCGTATCCCCATTGCACGGAATGCGTTGCCCAGCCTTTGCTAGCATCGGTTGTTCCATACTATCATATGGCACATCAAACGTCCAGCTTCCATCAACCAGGCATTCATTGCTTTTGCCATCTGACGAACGAATATTATCAAGCCGAATGCGTAATGTTTCACCTGTCGCGGCCTTAAACCCGCTGCCGCTGGCATAAAGAATATAATGGATTTCGCGCAAATCGCTTGATGGATACAGTCGTGGTCCCATCGTACTGATATTTTGAATAAATGTATCCCCATCCTGCAATGCAGAAAGGTGATAATTTTCAAAACTTACGGTATTGCCCTGCGCCGCAAACGGCTTGCCATCCTCACGCACCGCCGTAAATGCCATGAAAAACAATTTGTCATTCCCATATACACCATCCAGTGAAACACTTACGCCATTCCTGGTACAGACATTGCCCACCACAGTAAAGCCATAGTTTTCCATACCCAAAAGGGCTTTTAGCCGTTGGCTGCCGCCTGTTTCGCCTGCCAGCAGTCCGCCTGCTGCCGCCGCGCAGCCGATAAGGCTAGATAGTGTCTACATGAGTTAAGCACGAATAGCAGCCCAAATAGCGATACAACG
>CAJUDU010000059.1 GCA_910584935.1 uncultured Butyricicoccus sp.
TTGGGCAATGCGTCACGTGCGCAAATGGCTGTTATTCTTATGAATTTCTGCGAACGGATAGCGAAATAATTCGGATTAACAGAAACTTAAAGCAGAAAAAATTCATATAAATAAAAGCAGGGACTGTGCATCGCGCACAATCCCTGTTTTTTTATGCTGTATGTAGTTTGTTATTTCGCGATATTTTCGCAGAAACGCATTAAAATAGATGCTGCTTGTGCGCGGGTTGCACTGCCAGTTGGCGCAAGTGTTGTGGCGCTGGTGCCAGTAATTAGCCCTGCACCATTTGCCCATTGCATGGCACTGTCAGCATAACTGCCAAGCTGTGTATGGTCAGTAAACTTTGTCAAATCCCCTTTTGCAGAAAGGTCATAACCTTTATATTTTGCGAAATTATAAAGGATAGCTGCCATTTGTTCGCGGGTAATGATATTTTCCGCACCAAATTTGCCATTGCCATAACCGCCGGCAATGCCGTTTGCAACTGCCCAGTTTACAGCATTTGCATACCACTGCCCTGCGGGAACATCAGTAAATGCGGCAGATGGAGCAGATTTTTCCCCATCCAAACGATGCAGAATAGAAATTAACATCCCACGGGTTGTTGTTGCATTTGGACTGAATGTTGTTGCACTTGTGCCCGACATCATGCCCTTTTCATATACATATTTTACTGATTCTGCATACCATTCATCTGCGGATGCGTCAGTGAAATGCAGCAATGGATTAATGAGTGCTTTGGATGGGTCAAAGGATACGCCATTCAGCCGTGGGCCATTGATAAAGGATACGCCGCCATTTGCCGCACGGTTGGTTTCCGGATGCGATACGCCAAAAGTTAAGCCTTCAATCATGGTATTTGTGCCAACCAGCAGGAATTTTTCATTTTCATAGCCGGATTTTGCACCAGATACCCCTTTGACCATGGGATCATTCCAAGTGACGTCAACGCCATACCAGCCTTTATCATCCATTTGCACATAGTTCCACATATGGGCTTCGCCAGCGTCTTGTGCACGAGGTTTTGCATAGCCATCCGCCAGAACACAAGGAATGCCTAATTTATCACACAATACTTTAAATGCCTTAGAATAACCATCGCAAACAGGACCATTAACGCCAATCGAACCAGCTAAAGCACTGAGACACTCATGCGGCGCATTGCCGATTGTGGTCAAATCTGGCGTAGTATTGTATTCGTTATGTTCAGTCAGCCAACGGTTTAATTGACGGACTTTTTCATAAGAATTTGTGCCAGTAAGGGAAGCTAAAATTGCATCCCGCAATTGATCACGTTTTTGGATGCCAGCCGCAACCGTTCCGGCTGCCTGATAATCTGGTGTGCGCAGGGAGAATCCAGAATTATCCGCCAAGGTGAAGAACATATAAGCTTCTTCCACAGTTTGTGTACCATATTTGACTTTTGCGGTCAAAATACGCAGTTTTGATGTACCACTGAGCCAGAAAACTTCCGGATGGTCGCGATCAAATGCCTGATAAACAGATGCGGCATAGGTACAAGCATCTTTGCGGGCAGATTCATAATTGCTGTTGCCGGTTTTACGGATTTTGGTTACATAAATGCCGTTAAATGTAGAAGTTTTCACTGCGTCGCCTTCTTTCAGCGCCGCATAATTGATGGATCTGTCCCCATCGGTTACATTGACAACATTATAACTATCATCGGTAAACGTTTCAGTATGGAATGGATTGTTGCCATAAGTGGCAAGACTGTCTGAAAGAGTATGGGTAACAGTTTCCGCGCTGGTGACATCATAAACCATGCCGCCTGGTTGATTTTTCCCTGCATTTGGGTCAATGGTAAAGTAACTGTCATCAATCAGATATTTTAACACATCTTCAGAATCGGAATGTTTTACCATGGTTTGATAGAGTGTGGATGCATATGCTGGGACTTGGATGCGGTCAATCCAGTCAACAAAAGTATCTTCTTTTTTGACCATGGATTGCAGATAAGATTCACCTGTGCCGGAGATTACATTTTCTTCAATATCCTTGGTCAGGATATTATCCACACTGACAACTGTACCTGTGGAAGTTTCGGTATCAGTTTTCTTATCGTCTTCGGTTTGGGTTGGGTTACGGCGTTTACCACCCCCGCCGCCACTGCCAGAAGGTGTTGGCGTAGGTGTTGGTGTAGGCGTAGGTTCTGGGTCAGGCTCAGGGTCAGGGTCAGGGTCAGATGTATCAGGCTGCCAAATTGCGGTTAAAAGTGTATTAGCGGTGAATGTATAGGTGCTGCCCACACTAAATGGCGCTCTGGCATCGCCATCAACGTGCCAACCCTGGAAGGTATACCCTTCTGGCGGGGTAAAGGTGCAGGCAGGGAAGGTAAAAGTTTCGCCTTCGGCAACAGCCATTGGCGGCATACTTCCGGTGCCATTTTCGCCGGGGTCAAACGTGATGATATATGGCATTGGGTCAATATTTGCAGAAAGCTGCACAGAGTTCTGTACAGTATATCCAGGCTCTGGCGCAAAAATTTCTTTTGCAAATGTCAAATCCAAGGAACCTTCTTGTGCTGTGCCATTAAATTGTAATGTTAAGGTTTTATGATCTGCGCCAGATACGGTAGCGGAGGCAACGGTTAAATCACCAGCTGCGCGTGTCGTTGGGCGATAAGAAACCGTATAATGTTCCAGTTTTGCGGCTTCTGCTGGGTTAAATGGAACAGTAGAAGCAAAAATCTGCTGTGGGTCTTCGTCATCTGCGGTAATTTTTAAAGCAGCAGTTAGTTGTGGGGTTGTTACAGTTGCTTCATCAACCACAAGGCTGCACAACTCAGAACCATTAAGTTCAACAGTAGTAGCAGTAAATGCATCAGGTAAAAAACCAAATGCGTATTGTCCTGTTTGCGCTGTGCCAATAAGATTCAATGTAATGGTATAATCATCTTTTCTGGTAACTGAATCCAAAGTGAAAGGAAAAGGTGTACTAGCGCTTGGAGCGAAATTTTTAACAATTTCAGACGCTTCAGAGAATTTACAGTCATTTCCGTTGCTAGAGGGGTCAAACATACTCACATCAACAGAAGGATTTACTGTGCCAGGTTTAATATTATTGGCAGCAAAAATAATAGGAGTATATGTAGGGGTTATCGGCCTTTCTCCTGTGGGGAGATTTTTCTTCCAACGAGCAGTTAAAGTAATGTCCCCATGATAAAATGCAGGCAATGTAATGTTTAAATCAGCATCAATAGAAATTTCTGTGATATCCGATGTCCATCCACCAAAAGTGTATCCGCTTCTTTCTGGTTTTTCACCCAAATGTATAATCTGGTCTACAGACATCACCTTGTAGGGTTTAGGCTCCATGGAGATTCCATCTCCAGTAAAATTAATATTATATGTATCATCAACGCAAACAACGTTGACAGATTCGTCTAAACCAGAATAGGCAGAAAGGGCAGTCCATTCATCACGAGTGCCAGCATAGTTGACTTGGGTCAATCCAGTGTCAGCTAGTGCATTGGTATCGATAGAAGTAACACTTTTAGGAATTGTGATTTCGGTTAAGGCTGTGCAATTATAAAAAGCATGATCTCCGATGGTTTCTAAACCCTCTGAAAGATTAACTTCCGATAAAGCTGTACAATACGAAAAAGCAGAAGCTCCAATGGTTTTTACATTATTAGGAATTACAACTTTGGATAAATAACTTTCTGAAAACGAATCAGATCCAAATGCGCCGACTCCGATTGATATCACCGTATCAGAGATGATCAGTTCCGATATATGGAAACCATAAAATGCGTGAAAAGAATAATTCCCTATATGAGTAATACCAGATTCTATAATAACTTTTTCAACAGGACGAGCACGAAAAGGAGGCTCCCAAGTATCTGTTTTTGGATAGTCAGATATTGATCCGGTGCCACTAATTGTTAATACATTAGTTTCATCATCAAAGAACCATGTGCGAGAACCTTCAGTTTCAGTGGTTACTGCGGCTTGTGCGGCAGGTAATCCCCCAGGCAGCAGTGTCAGCAACATACATAACATTGTGAACGTTGACAAAATTCGTTTTTTCATCTTGTTTTCCTTCCCCCCAGATATACGAAATGTACGTTTCATAAATGCCTTTTATTTATAATTACCACATGATAGATAGGGTAACATGACAGGCGACCAATATCAATATACCATAAACGCTGCCTAAATTCAACATGATTCCGGTGCATTTTATAACGTAATCAGAGATTTAGATAGCTATTTCTCATTAAGAGGAGATAAAATCATCCATTATCAAAACCAATACGCTTGGATTATCCAGACAAACAGCAATGAAATATTATTTTCGTATTATAGCAATTTTGGCGGCTGCGATTTTTATTCGATAAAAACTGAAAATTCTTCTCGACATTCTTCGGCAAATCCAGCATAATAGGAACATCTAACCATCTGGAGGGTGAAATAAAGATGAAAATCACGATGCAATTAGTAAGCCAATATTTGGACGTCTGCTTGAACCAGAAAATGCTGGATGCGAAAACGGTGAAAGCATACCGCATTGATTTGCGGCAGTTTGTCAAATATGCTGCGGTTGAGAATAAGGCATTTATTTGCAAGGATATCTTATCCTACATCACACATATGAACAAAAAATATAAGCCGCGGACAGTCAAACGGAAAATTGCATCCCTAAGGGCGTTTGGAACATATTTGCAGGATACCGAACAGGTGCAGCACAGCCCTTTTACGAAATTGCGGCTAAGATTCAAGAGAACCTTGGATTTACCAAAAACGATTACATTACGGGTTATCGCCCAACTGCTGGAAACCGTTCACAAACAGCAGCACCAAGATAAACGCTGTCTGCGCGATGCCGCCGTTTTAGAACTGCTTTTTGCAACAGGTGTGCGTGTTTCGGAGCTTTGCGGGCTAAAAACGCAAGATGTCGATTTGATGGATGGGGTCATCAGGGTGATGGGCAAAGGCAGCAAAGAACGTATCATTCAAATTGCGAATAGGGAAGTGTTGGAAACGTTGCGGAAATATCTGCAAGCCTATCACCCGAATCAAAATGGGACATTTTTTATTAATCAGGGCAAACGGAAACTATCCGACCAATCCGTACGGCGGATGATACGGAAATATGCAGGGAAAATAGATGTTGCAACCCGGATTACACCCCATATGTTCCGGCATTCTTTGGCAACACTGCTGCTGGAAGAAGGTGTGGATATTCGGTATATCCAGCAGCTTTTGGGTCATGCTTCTATTTTAACCACTCAGATTTATACACACGTAGCAGGCGGCAAGCAAAAAGAAATCCTAGCAACAAAACATCCACGAAATAAAATTTCAGCTTTCGCATAAAAATTTTTATGATGCAGCTTGAAAAATCCAATATTTTCTGTGCATTTAAACGGTAGATTTGCACTGTTTTTGAACATATTATAGCAGAAATAAGGGATAATACACGATTATCCTGTATTTTAACTGGTTTTTCGCACAGTTCCTGTTTGTAGGCACGACGAAAAGACCTCTGTTTTGTTGAAAATTGACAAACACAGGCCTAAATTTTTATTAAAAATAGCATTGACAAGTGGTGGATAATCGTGTATTATCCTGTATAGGAGGTTACGATTTCTGCTTGACAATAGCAGAAACAAAATCCTTACCTAAAATTTAGCATTGCACATGGAGGTGCGTTTTTATGTTGGCACTGACAATCCGCGAAGGCGAGTATGTAACAATTGGTAATGATATCGTCGTGCAGGTTTTAAAAACCGGGGATACATTCCGCATTGCAATTGAAGCGCCGCGTTCGATGAAAATCGAACGGTCAAAAGTGCGTGAAATGAATGGGGATATTCCAGCGTGCATTCAGCGGGTACGGAAGCAGGCACCGCCGAAAAAAGTGCTCAAACAACAGGAAAGGATGCTGGCAAAACAGCAGTCAAATTCCTGAAACGCCTTTTCTCGGTAAACTAAAGATTTGGCTTTCAATCCAGTCCGCGCGGCTGGTTGAAATAGAAAGTATTACGCCGATTAAAATCCGGAAATCCTGGCCAGACGACCGGATGGCGTATCACAAAACGGAGCTGATGCAAGGAAGAGCAGAAGCTTAATTTCTAAGGAGGAAATGTAATGAGAATCCAACATAATGTCATGGCGATGAACGCCTACCGGAATTACTCAAACAACACATCTGCGTTGTCCAAAAACCTGGAACGCCTGTCCTCTGGTTACAAGATTAACCGCGCTGGCGACGACGCAGCAGGTCTTGCGATTTCTGAAAAAATGCGTGCCCAGATCACTGGTCTGGAAGCCGCACAGAAAAACGTTAAGGATGGCATTTCTCTGGTAAACACCGCTGAAGGTGCAATGCAGGAAATCCAGGATATGCTCAACCGTATGGTATATCTGGCAACCCAGTCTTCCAACGGTACATATGACAACGAAGTTGACCGTCTGAACCTGCAAAAAGAGGTTGAATCCCTGAAAACAGAAATCGACCGTATTGCAGACAGTGCAAACTTCAACGGCATCAAGCTGCTTGATGGTTCGCAGGACACCAGCCTGAAAACGATTGGCAACACCGAACTGATTGCTACTGATACGCAGGTTGTTGCAGATGGTCAGTTGGGTAAAGACCCACAGGCAGGTAAATATTCCATTGATTTATCAAATACCAAAATCACTGCTTCTGAAAACAATGCTGCTGTCGATTTTACGATTTTCGGTCAGACCGTAACTCTAGATATAGCAAAGAAAGGTGATGTACTTTCTGGCGGCGATTTAGCGAAAGCAATTGCCGATGCATGGAATAAAACTGGTACAGGCTTTAAAGATAACTGGGCACTGGATAATGGCTTCAATTTAGAAGCAACCGTTGAAGGTGATAAGCTTGTCTTTACGATGGATAATGCACCTACTGCGGCTTGGACTCAGAATGCAACGACTGGTCAATTCTCAAATTACACTGATGCAACTGGCAACAATGCAGAACAGGTCACTGTAACAGTAGAACAGGAAGCTGTTGATACAACCAATACCCGTATGTATGGTCAAGCTAAATTTGATCTGGCTGCAACCGCTTCTGCTGGCAAAGTTGGCGTTGTAGATGGCGCTACTGTAACAATTGGCGATGAAACCTATGTATTCGCGGTTGGTCCTGACAGCAAATATAAAGGTCTTGCCAATGTGGTTGACCTGACAGATAAAACAGCGACTGCTACTGACCTTGTCAAGATTGCTGGCGACCGCCTTTCCAAAGCTGCTGAAGGCAATACACGTTTCAAGGTAGGCACAGGTCGTAATGCTGATGGTTCTGTTACGATTACAATTACAGAAAAAGAAGGCGGCGTAGATTACGCTAAGAATAACTTAGCTGGTACCAATGGCAAGGGTTCTTGGGGCATTAAAACACCTGCCAAGGATGCTACAGCTGAAGATTGGGCTGGCTTGGTTAGCACTGGTATGGTTGACCCTTCTATGTTGGATAAGGGCTTAACTCTCCAGATTGGCGATACCAGCGATCACTTCAACCAGCTTCGCGTATCTGTTGGCGATATGCACGTAAAGGCACTGGGCATTAGCGATATCAACATCGGTACACAGGCTGGCGCATCTGCTGCAATTGACAAGATTAAAGCTGCGATCAATCAGGTTTCTTCTGTACGCGGCGACCTCGGCGCAATCAGCAACCGCCTTGACCATACCGCTAACAACCTGTCTGTTATGCGTGAAAATATCACTGATGCAGAATCTGCTATCCGTGATACTGATATCGCAGAAGAAATGATGTCCTACACCAAGAACAATATTCTTGTTCAGTCTGCTCAGGCTATGCTTGCTCAGGCAAATCAGGTACCGCAGGGCGTTCTCCAGCTTCTGCAATAATGTTGTATAACCTCGTTTCCGGGGTTTGTATAAAACCCCGGAAACATATCACAAAGGAGGTTATACCAAATGGAACCTTCCGCAGAGCAATCTGTAACCCCACCGAAAAAATCATCCAATAAAATCATTATTGCTATTGTCGTTTTATTGATTGTCGCGATAGTTGCCGCCGCCGCTGTCATTATCACGCTGAATCAGAAAGATGATAATTCACCGAAAATCGGCTATGCAGCTGATGCGAAAGTTATGCTTGATGAAAATTCTTTGCAGGCTGCGATAAATGAGGCGATGAAAAACGCAGAAGAAGGCAGAATTGGCTTGAAATACAGAAATGATGCCTACAGCACTGATGGTATTAACTTTGAGTGTGTTATTGCAAATTCTTCATCCAATATTTTCGATATGTATTTGAATATTTATGCGGATGCGGAATTTACAGACCAGATTTTCTTATCTGAACTCGTGCCGCCTGGCAGTGGGTTTGATCATATTACGCTGGAACACGCGCTTGAAGTTGGCGATCATACTGTGTATGTT
The DNA here is from genome assembly GCA_910584935.1 of uncultured Butyricicoccus sp. Taxonomy (GTDB): domain Bacteria; phylum Bacillota; class Clostridia; order Oscillospirales; family Butyricicoccaceae; genus Butyricicoccus_B. The sequence goes on from CAJUDU010000059.1 coordinate 8,406, forward strand.
GTATTAACACAGGTTGATACGGATGAAAACGGGGAACAAGTAATTAAAAATCAGGTTAGACACACAATGGATTTCCATGTGACGGAATCCTGAAAACCATAATTTGGAGGTTATCTCATGAAGATCACAATGAAACGTTTGGCTTCTCTTGCCATGGCAGGCGCACTGGCACTGTCTATCTCCGCTCCTGCTTTTGCTGCTACTACTGGAACAATGACAAATCCTACCGCAGGTAAATCTACTAGGATTACCGCAACTTATGAAGAGGCAACTGTTGATGTTTTGGTACCAGCTACAGCAACTGCTATCATTAACCCACTGGGTATCGGTTATGATGTAGCAAAATCCGATTCGACTAAAGCATCTTTTACTGGTCAGATTTGCACCGTGCCGATGGCGATTTACAACAAGAGTGCTTTGGATGTGAAGGTTGGTGCAACTGCTTCTGCAACCATTAATCAGAGCACTATTCCGATGCGCCTTGCTACCGAAACCACAAAGGGCCATGGCAGTGAGGGCGATGATGATTATGTTGCACCGCAGACATCCAAGAGTGCATTTGTGCAACTTGAGGTTGCCTCAGCACCAACAGGAATGTCATCCGCTATTACTAGCGCTACAGGTGAAAATGATCCCACTCTAAACGATGCGATTATCACTGAATCAGCTAAATCTGCTACATGGGGTAGCGTTGCTGCCGGAAAAAAACTTACGCTCGGCACTAGAGCTGTGACTGTAGAGGATATGGTAACACTGGGCAAAGCAACCATGAATGCTACAACAGGTGTATTTGATAAATTTGGCGCTACTGGCATTGCACTGTTCCGTTTAACTGGTGACTGCGTTGAAAATCCAAATGGTGGTTGGATCAAGGCTAATGCTACTGCTTCTCCTGCGGTTGTAGGCGATGGCTTTGTTGCTGACATTACTTTCAGCTTTAAGCCTGTTGTATCATAACACAACAATTGCAAAAATCTTTAAAGTAAAGATTTGAACCCGTTAGGGCGTGCGGTCGCACCATGCGCCGCACGCCCTGGTTTTTATCAGATGAACTTCAACGCAAATATATTTTATCTGAAAAGGAGGGAGAAACCTCCTATGCGAAAGAAAAAAATGCTGTGTTTGCTTTCTGCCGTGCTCATGCTGGGTATGATGCCGCAGGCGCTCGCTGCAGAAGGAAATCACACAAAAGTGACCGCTTCCTGCATATTGCCAGAAATTTCTGTGACAGTTCCGCAAACAGGGGCTGCATTTATTAATCCATATCAGATGGATGTTACCATAAATGCAACAGAAACGGATGCACAGATTATTTCTACGCCTGCCGCGATTGAAAATGAAAGCGAAGTGCCCTTGCAAGTGACAGTAACCGTGACTGGTCAGCTGAAAGAAGAAAGTACGATGCGTTTTTCCAGCGCGCCTACCAATGGTATCGGGACGGCAAAAAGTGCCTTTTTATATTTTGAAATTGTCCCGGCAAACAGCGCAAACAGCGCGGTTTGGGCAGATGAATATGATGATGAAAAACATTTGCTTGTCCGTGTTGGGTCAAGAACAAAAAGAAATATGGTGATACTTTCACAAAGCGACAAAGACGGATGTTTTGGCGCTTTCCGCTTGACTGGCGACTGCACAAAAAATCCTAGAGTGCCATGGAACGAAAAAGATGGCCTGGATGTAGAAATCACCTTTAGCTTTAAGCCACTGGCGCGGCAGCAAGGATAATCAGGACTGCATAAGCCTAAAAACAACCATGCCGCGCGGTTTATAGTACCGCGCGGCTTTTTCACCAAACGCGTCGTATGGGGCAGCGCCCTCAAATCATACGGCAGGAAGGAATGACCCTGTTTATGAAACGAAAACGCCTGCTTTGCACAAGTTTAGCCGCAATGATGGCATTCACCTTGCCAGCTCAAGCATATGGCAGACCAATGGTTCCGGCTGCAAAACCAGGCATTGTGCATATGAATCACTTTGATATGCTGAGCACGAACCGTTTTAATGTGTTCGATTTTTCACAATTTGGCACACAGACGGTAAAACCATATTCTGCATTCGGCATGGAAGGCGCTGTAAGCAGCACAGACAGCAATACCAGCACGGATACAGCAAGCGGCAATGATTCCGCAGCGGCTCCAACGAGCACCCCTGCTGGGGCGCCTGAGAGCACTTCTAACGGCAGTTCCACAACTACGTCAGAAAGTGGTGATAATACGGCTGCTAGCGGCAGTCATGCGGCATCTGACAGCGGTGACACCGCAAAGGACTCCAGCAGCGCAGCCGCGCCGGATCGCCCGGCGAATGGCAGCGATGCGGCAGCGCCATCTGATGTGAACAATTCAGCATCCTCAGAAACGGTACAACCGGATAATTCCAGTGAAAATGATAACGAAAATCATACAGCGGGCAATCCGGATACAACAGAGAATCCGGAAGGTTCAAACACTGAAAATAGTTCTGACACCGATGGAGCCTTGACCGAAAATACCAAGCCAGAGGACAAAGCACCAGCAGAAGAAAACCCGGATACTGACAGCAAAGAACCTGACCAGTCTGTGGATGAGACTGGGAATCAGCAAGGGGCAGAAACCCCGCCAACAGACAAAAATGAATCAGAGGACAATTCAGCTCCAAGCACACCTGATGAAGATTTACCTGCCGGTGAAGAAAATTCCGATGATAAAACGGATGAATCCAATAATCCTGATCCTGATAGCCCCAATATTACACCGGATGCGCCAGAAACACAAGAGCCATCAGAAAAACCTGCTTTGCCAGATGAACCAGGCACAGGCACTGATACAGAGCCTTCAACACCCATGGAAACGCCGGAACAGCCAGATGGAGATACAACATCAGGCAGCACAGCGCCCTCAGACACAGGCAAACCGGATGCTGACGCTGACGAGGATACACCCAATGCAGAGCAACCGCCTGTGATAGAGGAAGAACCACCGGCACCAGTGGAACCTGTGCCGGAAATCCCGCCAGAGGAACTGCCAGAAGAACCCATTGAAGAAGAACTCCCACCAGAGGAAGAACTGCCAGAAGAAGAACCTGTTGAAGAAGAAATCCCACAGGAAGAGCCGATTATTGATGTAATCGTCCCAGCGACAGGTTCGGTTATTATTAACCCATACCGATTAAATGTCAAGCTGGATGGCGCTATGACCAGGGAACAAATTGTGAATCCTGCGCAGGTACTCACCAGTCACAGCAATGTACCAGTGCTGGTAAATGCAACAGCAACTGGTCAGATCGCTGCGGGAAGCGATGCAATTTTTGTATCTAACACACCAGATGCAGAAGCAAAAGAAGTCTTTTTGTATGTGGAATTTCAGCCATCAGATGACAACTGGATTGGGAAATATACTGGCGCATCCAATCAGATGATTGTCACAGCAGATGGAAGCAGCAAGGATGCTGTGATGACACTGGATGCTGGCATAGACAGCCCTTCTTATGGTGCATACCGTTTATTTGGCGCACTTTCAACCGCGCCTGATGAAATGTGGTCATCCGCCGATGGTATTGAGGTTAGCGTAGCATTTACTTTCACCCCAGTTGCCGGAAATGCCGAATAATTCTTTCATCAAACACAACCATATGTCATAATAAAAAGCCGACCAGGTGATAAACATTCTGGTCGGCTTTTCTTTGCTTTTTGGGATTTATAGAGAAAGCAAAAGGTTGCTTTCAAATGTTTTTATCATTCAGCGGCAATTGCTTCATAGCCGTCTGGTGGGGTGATGTCAAGCGCCTGGCAATTGGCTTCAGCGTATTTCTTTGTGAAATTCGGGGCAGGACGTATTTCCATGGTTGCTGGGTCAGCGCCATTGACAAGGATATCATATGCCATTTCGCCTGTGACTTCACCGAGTTCATAATAATCAATGGATAAGGTTGCAACGCCGCAGCCTTTGCAGATGCCTTCTTCCCCTGCGATAACCGGTACTTTTTCTGGGATGACAACATTGCCAATGGCTTCGGCGCAGGAGGCAGCAACATTATCAGTTGGGATATACATGACATCGCTTGCAGCGGCAGCAGTTGCAGCAACAGCGGCAACATCATTGGTGTCAGTAAAGGTATATTCGGTGCATTCGTAACCAAAATCTTTCAGCAAAGGTTTGATTACATCAATTTGATATTTGGAGTTTGCTTCAGAGGAGCAATAGAGCAGCCCAACTTTTTTTGCATCTGGGAACATTTCATGCAGCATTTCAGCCTGTCCGTCCAGCGGGGCAAGGTCGGTTGTGCCGGAAATATTGACGCCGGTTGTGCCATTCCATTCTGGCATACCAAGTGCGGTAGCATAGTCGGTAACAGAGGTACCCAGGATCGGGATATCCACAGTGCCAGTCTGTGCAGCCTGCAAAGATGCTGTTGCATTGGCAAGAATCAGGTCAACGTTGGAGGAAACAAAACCATTGATAATGGTTGCACAGTTTGGCGATTCACCGGAAGCATTCTGTTCATTGAATTCAACAGAACCGCCATTTGCTTCAACCAGTTCGGTCAGCTTATCGCGGAAGCCTTTGGTTGCCGCATCTAAAGCCGGATGCTGGGTCAGCTGGCAGATGCCAACTGTATAGCTGCCTGCTTTGCCGCCTGTAGAACCGGCGGCAGAGCCGCCCGCAGAAGATGGTGTGGAGCCTGTGTTATTGCCTGCATTGCCGCCGCACGCCGCCATAGACAACGCCATAACGCCGGATAAAGCTGCTGCAAGCAGTTTTTTTGTTTTGGACATAGTAATCACCCTTTTAATGAAAATTTGGTTATTTTGCAGGGGGTTGTTTTCTTTCCTGCCGTTTTAGATTTTAGCAGTTAAAAGCGGAATGGTCAAGGATTTTATTGGAATGCGTACAAGTTTCCTTTTGCAAATGTTTTTTTCGGAAGCGGAAGATGGGGCAGAACAGTAGAAATGCGCAAAAATGTTGCAGGAATTGCGCAAAAACTGTACTATATTACAGCTAAAGCCGGACAAAGGCATCAATATCGCATCACTCCTTTGGGCAAAAAGCACGAAAACCGGCAGACAAAGCGAGGCGAAAATGCTGAAAAATGAGAATATAAAAAAGGGGCTTCCCTTTTCGGAAAGCTATGTTATAATGAAGGCAAGAAGAAAAAAAGCAATGTCATTTTAGGAGGTAGTTATAATGACCAGAGCTATCAAAGTAAAAAACACAGAAGACATCCAGAAGATTAACCAGATTGTTACCCGTTATGGCTTTGACATCTGGATTCATGGCAAGAGCGGCATGGTTGATGCAAAATCCCTGCTCGGTATGTTCCTGCTGTCCCTCAACGAGCCTCTCCAGATTGTTGTGGAAGATGATATCGATGCTTCCGACCTGTTGAAGGATCTTGCTGAATACCTCGACATTGAGGACTAACTCAAACTGAAAACATAACCCCTTTCCCTTTTGGGGAAAGGGGAAAAGCCGGCAAGCTGCCGGCTTTTTTCATTTGCAGAATAAAATCACAAATGCTGCTCCAAATATGCGATAAACTTTGCCGCATATCCGTTGGATGCCGCAGACCGTTAGCATAACCAAATTCGATGATATCGCCACAGCCTGCCAGCGGGATGGCATGGATTGGGGCAATATCCTGGCTGCCTAACTGGCAGCCGATATTGGCAAGCGGGGTGTGGGTTAGTAGCTGCATCATTGCATGGTCGCTTGATACCACAGCGGCGGTTTGCAGGGTTTGAAAGCCTGCGTGCCCATGCATTTGCCCGATATGGCGGGTCAGTGAAATGCCCTCTTCTTCATGCTGGACATACCGCAGCTTTTGCAGGTCTGTCCACATGACAGCGGGTTTGTGATAACAAGGGTTTTTCGGCCCGGCAAACAGCATTTGCGGTACGCTGGCAAGCGGTGTATAATCCAATTTTTTATGCCGCAGCATATTGTGCAGCATTTGCTGCTGATAACCCGAAATAAAGATAAACCCTAAATCCGCCTGATGGTGGGCAAGCTGATGCAGTACCTTTTCCAGCGTGCCTTCTAAAAAGCGCACGGAAAGCGTTGGTTCAGCCTCAAAAAACCCAGCGAACAGCCGCGCCAGCCCTTGACTGGGCATGGTGGAAATGTGCAATTCCTGCCGTGTATTTTCCTGCCGGATGGCAGAGATTTTCTGGGTGTTATCCAATACCTTGCGGGCATATTCGTAAACCTTTTTGCCATCCTCCGTGATGGTAACGCCGGATGGCTTGCGTTCCAGCAAACACAGCCCCAAATGATTTTCAAGCTGCTGTATTACTTTGCTGATATGGGGCTGGGTGGTATAAAGTACTTCTGCTGTGCGGCTGAGTGACCCCATTTCTACACTGGCAACAAAATATTGCAGGTGCTTGAGTTCCATTTCGGCATTCCCCCCCTTGTTTGCCTTTATTGCATTCGGTCTATGACCGCCTGTACATCATAAGCTTCAGTGAGAGCTTTCAGTTTGTCAAAGCTGGCGTCTTTGCGGAATGCACGGATTACCTGCATCAAATCTGTACAGCTATACGCGTTTTCATACATACCAATGGTGTAGCCATACAGCTCAATATATTCTTCCGGGCTTTTTGCCGTCCAGAAGCCTTGGTATAACCGGAACGCCTGCCCAGAAGGACGGATAACCTCCATATTGCCATGCAGGGCATTATACATTGCCGCAAAGGCGGGGCCTGCCATAGAAGCATATTTGCCTTCGATATAATCAATCTGTGGGTTGCCAAACTGGTCACGCTGCCGGATAATGTCCAGGTTTTGCGCGGAAAAACAGTCTACCGTACCGGCACGGATGCTATGGCCGAGCTGGGCTTCCCGCTGCTGTATGGCGGGAAGCAGGATATCAATATTATAAGTGCATAAAACAGCGTCATAATCACTCGTGGCAAGCGCTGCGTCAATCTCCGGCTGTTCTGATTCGCGGGAATAATATCCGGGGGCAATGGTGATTTCCAGCCCGTCAGCCTGCACAGATTGGGTTTTTGCTGTTTCGGCAAGGAGTTTCTGCCTGTGGCACGCCCAGCGCCTCCAGCATCCCCTCAGCGCGAGCAAGGTGCATATAATTGCTTTGCGCTGCGCCGCCGCTTAAAATCAGCAGGCGTTTGGCGCCAAGCCCTTTGAAATGCGCCGCCATATCCGCACCGGCATTGATTTCTGTTTCCGGGGCGGGGCCGATGGTGCCAAGGAAATAAGGGTTATCCTGCACCGCCTAGAAATCAGCTTCATCCAGCGTACCCGAACCAAGGATATAATACATTTGCTCCTCCGCACAGGTTTGCAGTACAGGCTGTATGTCATTGCCAAAGAATGAGATAATGCCATGGGCGCCTTGCTGCTTCATGCTGCGGATAAATGCCTGTTCTTCCTCGGCAGAGGTCAGCCGCCCGGAAAAATAAAATTTCACAGGAAACCCTTCCGCGATATAGTCGCGGTAATAATCTATGGCAATACCGCATAATGCGAAATCCGCAAAAATGTGATATAATATAAATATG
>CAJUDU010000060.1 GCA_910584935.1 uncultured Butyricicoccus sp.
TTTCCCCTATTATACCACACCTTCTTGACTTATGAAGGATTAAATCAGTGGTTCCATAATTCCCGTGCTGTGATTTCTTCACCACCCGTGTATTGTTTGATGGTGGCTTCATCCAATTTACCTGCTGTATCAGATTCCGACATGGTAACCATACGTTTGCCTTTCAGCCGTGCCAGTACAGGATTAGCGGCTTCTGTATTCTTCTGCCGGTCACTCCGACAAATCAATTCCACAGGCGCAACGGTAGAATAATCCCCTAACAAATGCTGAATAGCATCTAACATGGTTGATTTCCCATTTCGAGTTGTTTTACCATGCAGGATAAACATACATTCTTCTTTCCCGGTTCCCAAGATAGAATAACCCAACGCCCTTTGCAGGTAACTTGCTTTATCCTTATCATCTTGGGTGACTTCTGCAATAAACTGTTCCCACCGTTTACAGCAAACTTCCTGCATTGTGTAATCAAAGTTTGTCTGCATGGTTAAGAAATCTTCCCAATGATGTTCTCTAAACGTCATTGAATCCAAGTCATAAGTACCATTTTTGCAGTTTACCAAATATGGATGGGTATCAAATTGGTTTGCTGCTATTGTCATACTGTCCGCTGCATCTTTCATCAGCCGGTCACGGAAACGGCGGTCACCCATTTTAGAAACAAATGCCATGTAGCGCTTTCGGACTTCTTCGTCTGGAATCTCTCCGCAATAAAGCGCCATAAGCCGAACGAATTCTTTGATTTTTGCAGCTACCAGCAGCGAACCGATATCCTTTTTCCATCTTCCTGCATCATAGGTGTACCATGATTTAGCTTCCGGGCAAAAACGGGTATCATTCTGATAACATTCACTAAACAAATCAGCCATACCGGATTCATCCCATGCGTAACCTGTTGAATCCTTTTGATATGGTAATTCTGGATGGACTGATTTGATATAAAACATTTTCCGGCTGATTTCCTCTGACGTTATGTATCGCCCATTGGAAAGCTGGAACAGTTCTTCATCTTGCATAACAGGCATTTCTTACCGCATCCTTTCAAACCGATATTTTTGTGTTGCATCCTGATATTTATCCTTGTCCACTTTGGACACAAACATATCATACGGACGTGCATATATCGCATAATCATCATACAATGCCTGGTAAATCACCATCTTTTCACCCGTTTCTGTATGGGTTGCGATATGCAGTACTTGATACTGCTTTCCCTTGAAATGCCGATAAATCCCGCCTATTTCGACTTTCCTCACAACAAACACCTCACAGATTGCCATATAAATTCTTCCAGATGTTTTGCAGGGCGCAATGTACTTTTGCCCTGTTCAGCCTGGGATTATCAAACTCTTGCAGTACTCCTGATAATTCATCCATGGTATCACGTAACATGGATAGATATCCGTCTGCTATCCGTTCCATTTCTTCTACGTGTCCGTATGGGTCTTTGGCGTTTTCCAGCAGTTCTATGAATAAGTCTTCACACTCCTGCCCTAAGTGCTCCCCTATGAGGTCTTTCAGGGTTTGTTCTGGGTCAAGCACAACCTCCATTTTGCCACTCAACAAAAACAGCGTTCTTGCCATTTGGTTTACCTCCTATACCTTGTGATACTGTCACAGATTGTTTGTAATTCCCTGTCCGGCAACGGGGGCTTGCACTGGGTTTGGTTTACATAACACAGTTCTGTGTAAATCTGTGCTTTTGTGTATCCTGTGTTGTGCATAGCCCCTGCCAGTGATGCCAGTGACAGATTTCTGCCGCCTGCCGGGATTGTGGGATAATCAGGTCGTAAAAAGATAGTCCCATCTAAAGGTTTACGGTATGTTGGTGCATAAATCCGCTGCATAGGAACGGATTTCTTACCTTCCCGTTCTGCATCCGAGAAGTATTTGCCCAATACATAATCTATCGCAGGCTGATTTTCCCTGATTTCCGGGAATAGCAATACCTTGCCGGTCATAATAAAAAACCGCTTTGTCTGATAGATTTCCACCCCATGCAAATTGTTTTTACCAGGGAAGGGCAGTTTGCCCCGCAGCAGGATATGTACGCCCCTGCCGCTTCTGGATTTCTCCGTATACGACTGGCAAGCCTGCATGATATCTGCACAAAGTGAAGTTATCAGTCCATCTTCAAATCCTGCATCTATGTCTATCCCTACAATACCATTGTCCGCAAATACAAACCCGATATGGTCATAACATCCGCTTTCTACTGCCCCTTGTGCCTGTGCAAAGGTGCTCCAGGTATCCGGGGCAGTAGAGGATGCCGCTTTACGCTCAAAGGCTTTCATGGGGATTTTGGAGTTATCCCAAGTGCATACCCATTGATTGAGGGCTTTTAATTCTTCTGGTATTTGTGTATAATCCCGCATCCCCGAAACTCCTTTAACCTGTAATCAATTCGCCATATGGCAAGTCCTCAATCCATTCGCAGAAACCCCGCCATTCATCCAACTTGTGACTCTTTCTCGCGTGATAAATGTTTCGCAGTACCGCATAATTGAGCATCACTGTTCGCCTTTGATTATAAGAGGACGGCAGTAATTGTATCATCTGCCACCACCATTTTTTATCTTGTGTTTTCAAAAATTCTTCACGATAATTGTTTAAGCAACCTATCGTGAGTGATAACAACGATAATGGCGTGACGTATAAATTGCGCCTTTCGCGGTATTGGTCTACAATTTCATATCCTGCCGTGTTCACATCATCCACAAGATGCTCATGTGAAAAATCATCAAGGGTGAACTCTTTTGCATAGATTTTGTGCATGGTAGAACAGGAATTAGCAACCGTACCCACCTTGTAGGTGTCCATTTCTTTCCACCAATATAACGGGGCAACAATATCAGTGGTGACTGTAATCATCCGCAGATATTTTGCATGGTCTGTGCCTGCTGCGGTCAACTTTTTCATTAAGGCAAAATCAGCATCGCCGATAACAGTGCCACCAATTTCAGTTTTTTGGCACATACCATCATTAAGGAAAAATTTACAATACACACAATCTTTTTGAGTGCAAACATCACTGTCCGATTTTTCCCATGATTCAAGCGGATTACGCATCCCGCGAATTGCAGCTTCCCAGCCATAGGTTTCAGTGCGTTCAATCTTTATCATACTTTGATACCATCCCTTCTAAGCATTCGCATATACGATTTCACATCCAGCCCATTCATTTTCGCGGCAAGCTGCAAGCAATGTTCCCGCCGCCCATAGCTATCCGGGATTGGGATATTCGGTTCCTGCGCTTTATGCACATAATACCGTGTACCGTCCGGCAAGCGGGAAACCAGATACTTTACCTTCATGTTCTTCGCTTTTTTCTGTATTTTCTCCATCAGGACATCGCCATCTAAATCACATAACAATGCAAACCATCCTGAATGGAAAAAGTCCTCCAACATAAAAATGTTGCGGTTTACTGTAGGAGATGCCAACATAGACAGCAAACTAAAATAATCATCTACTGCCTGACTGACAATCGCGAACCGCAGGTTATTTACACCAGCATCAGTCATATTACATTGACCTTCTTTCTGCGATTTCTGCCATCTTTGCGGCATTCAAACGGGTATCCCCATGCACACGACTATAGGATAGATATCCATTCATCCGGTCGATTTTGGTCAGATTCGTGCTGCCGCAGATTGGGCAGGTATCCATATCCAATTCCTGATGCCCACAGTTTTCACAGTAAGCCAGCGATAAATTAACACCCTCATAAAATCCCTTCTGCATTGCCCTGCGTACCAGCGTCCGAGCAGCTTCCACATTGTAACTTACAGGATATCGCACATACTGGATTTTGCCGCCGTTAAACAGCTCCCAGAATCGCCCTTCCAAGTCTTGCTTTTCAATCGGCGTGATATCTTCTGTGACATGGCAATGGAATGAATTGGACACATAAGGTTTATCCGAAACGCCGGGAATAATGCCGTATTTCCTGCGGAACTGCTCCACCTGCAAACCGCAAAGGCTTTCCGCTGGCGTGCCATAAATGGCATATAACCAGCCATCTGCCTGCTTGAACTCATTCACTTTCTGATTGATATGATTCATCACTTCCAGCGCAAATGCGCCATCTTCCGCAATGGATTTCCTGTTGTAAAGCTGCTGCAATTCATTCAGGGCAGTAATCCCAAATGATGCAGTCATAGGTTTTAGCAAAGGTTTGATTTTATCGGTTGGCTGTAAATGCCCTCCATAAAATCCACCTTCACAATAGGCAATCGGGTTTGTGCTGGCACGCAACCCGCCCAGATATTCATAAGTCCGCTGATGGATACCGCGAATCATTTCCAGATAATAATCCAGTACTTCATAAAAATCCTTGCTTTCTGCCCTTGCTTTTGCCAAAATCATAGGCAAATGCAAAGAAACCGCGCCAATGTTGAACCTTCCAACATAAATCGGTTTGTCCGTATCATCTGCTGGTACCATGCCGCCCCGCTCATACCAGGGGGATAAAAACGCCCGGCAACCCATGGGATGTACTACCCTGCCATATTTTTTATACATCTCTGGGACATAACCTTCCCCTGTCAGGGACAGCCAATCTGGATACATGGTTTTGCAGCTACACGCAATGCCAGCTTCAAACACATCCTCATTGATTTTTCCTTCCCCATGCAGGTTTTCATCATAAAGAAATACCAGTTTGGGGAATAAAACAGGCTTTTTATTCCCCGGTTTGCCCTGCCCATTCATATGTACCCGCAGAAATGTTTTTGCTGCCATTTTGCCGAAAACATCCGTGGCAAGTCCGAAAGTCATGGTAATAAAGGGATAATCTCCCCGGCTGCTACCCACAGTGTTCAGCTTCATTTCAATGCCCTGGAAACCTTGTTCAAAATCCCGCTCAACCTTTTTTGCAGCCCAATCTTGTCCGAAATGCGCGGGTCTGCCGCTGATGCCTGCATATTCATTAAGATATCGGTCATAGGATTTCTTCGCATACGGGGCAAGCAATTTATCCACTTCCGGCACAGTAAAACCGCCATATTGCTGTGAAGCTGTTGCCAGAATGATATCGCCCAGCACATCAAAAGCTGTATCCAGTGTTTTGGGTTCATTGTACCAGACATTGCCCATTTCGAAACCGCCCTGCATTACAGCAGCCGCATCAAACAAACAGCAATTCATCGTATCTAGCCGCGCTGCCTGGTCATGGATATAAATGTAACCCTCCCGGCAGGCTTGCCGTTCTTCTGCTGTCATAAAGAATTTGCGGTATAACCGTTTATTCAGTTCATTGAACGTCAAACAGCGTTTAGTTGCAACCAATGCGGAATCAGTATTGGCGTTCTCTTTGTCACCGATAAACCGAATAGACCGGCTTTTCTGATAAACTTTGTCCAGCATATGAACAAAATCCGTCTTGTAATTGCGGTATTCCCGATAAGATTGCCCTACGGCTGGATAATGACTTATCAACACGTTTTCCACAGCTTTATGCACATCTGAAACCGAAATCTCTTGTTCTGCATACGATGCCTGAATCAGCCGCATTACCTTGGATACAATATCCTGATATTCCTCATCGGTCAGTGAAACCATGGCGCGGTCAGCAGATTTTCTGACTGCATCAATGATTTTCTGCCCGTTGAAATCCTCCAACGCACCATCTTTTTTAATCACTTTCATGTAATATCACCCTTCCATGCCGCAATGTTTCTGGTACATTGATTACCTGCTGATTAGTAGAACCTGCCCACGGGTAATTGACATCCCGTAATTCTTCCTGATATCGTCCATCCACCAGCACATCTACATATTTCATCAGGGTGAACAGGTACTTATTGGACTGGATTTCATCCCAGGTGTAGCCTGTATACACCCATATGGTTTTGCCCGGGAATCGCTGTTTGATTTGCCGCATCAGCCCATACACTGTGCCGCGATTGCTGATATGCAGCGGGTCGCCGCCGGAAAATGTAATGCCTGCTATGTAAGGCTTTTTCAGCGCCCGAAAGATTTCGTTCTTCGCATTGCTGTCAAAAATTAGTCAATCTTCCGGGTTCCATGTCACAGGATTTTGACAACCTTTGCATTTGTGCGCACAGCCTGCTACCCATAACACAACCCGCAGCCCGTCCCCATTTTTCAGGTCAATTGATGTGATATCATGATAGTGCATCAGATGTCACCTGCCTTACGGTGTAGGGAATTTTCTACAGTGAAACCCTCTGGATATCGGGCTTTCAGCTTGTCAATGTTCATTTGCATAATGGTTTCCATATCTGTACCCAGTGCGTCACAGGCTTCCGCTATCATCCATAAGCAGTCCCCTAATTCCTTTTTCATGTGTTCCCAGTCCATCAGGTGTCCCTGATATTGTTTTTGTAAGATACCCGCCACTTCCCCGGCTTCGGCATTGAGTCCATATACTGCATGGCGCAACCGGTCTGTTTTGCAGTCATAAGGAATGCTGCAAGTACGGATTGCCAGTTCCTGATATTCGTTTCCGGTCATAATCATGATTCCTCCCATTTCGTAAAAGTGAACCATAGAAGGGCTAGAATAACATCTTCTAACCCTTCACACAGGTTGTCCGATAAGGTTAAAGACCCAGTAATTTGTCCAAATCTAAAGGCTGCTTAGTTACTTTAGATGCTTTCTCCTGCTTTGGTGCTTCCTCTGGTTCAGGATTTTCCTTTGGTGCAGGGGCTTCCTCAAACCCGTCGCAGGATTCCTTTTTGCCCAGCCGGACGAATTTCAGGATTTTATCCGGGTTCTTATTGCTTGGCACTTCCTCATGCTCCACCACACAGCGCAGATAATGCCCGACTAAATCGTCATGGTCAATCTCCGTCAATGAGAAATCATTCAGCGCTTGTTTGGCAAAATACGAGAACGCATTCAGCGCACCTTGATTGGGCTTGCCTTGCTTATCCAGAAGTGAGAAACGTTCGGTATGCTTTTGGCCAGATGCTGTCTGCATGATGATTTCCATCTTGCCGAAATCCTCTTTATAGTTGACATCCACAATCTGGAATACATGTGTCCCTTCGGGAATCAGTGTGAATCCCTCTGTTAATCCGATTTTTGCCATCATTTACATCCTCCTCATAGATTTATCTTCTGCCTTTTGGGGTTTCTTTTTCCGGTTGCGTGTGCAAACCGCAGCGATAATCAAAACCAGCATTTCTGCAAACAATGTTGCCAAAACGCCTAACAAAACACCGTTAATGTACATGATTTATCCTTCCTTTCTGGCTTTCGCCGTAAAACGGTAAGAGGCTTCCTGTGTCTTGTATTTGTCCACATCAATGCCATCCTGCTGCATACGGTCATGGTCATATGTTGTACGGTAGGAAAGTGCTGTCACCCAGTCAAAAGCGCTGCCGTTGATGGTAACGGTTTTATCCCCTTCCCGAAACCGTTCAATCGCTGCCTGTTTGATAAGGTCTGTGACCACTTTGTATCGCTTTTCATCTTCGGATACCGCAGCTTTCACCTTGTCCAAATTGGCTTTTAAGGTTTCGGCTTCTTTTACCAGTGCAACAATATCTGTTTCTGGGGATAAGTTGTTATCCCGCAGTGCTTTCAGGATAGCGGCATCTGCCTTTTCGTCATAACCCGGGGAAATACCGCCCTCCACGTGGTCTTTCCACCATTTCTGTACCCGCTTGATGGTTTTATCCATATCCGGATACCGTTTTGACAGGTCAAATGGTCTGACAATGGTGTTTCCTGCGCTACACACATATGCGGCAGGGTTCTCATAATCCTTATCTTCCAGGAAAGAACAAACCATGATTACTTTATCCACACCAAGCAGATAAGCATAAAGCGCAGCTTGCAAAGCGTAATATTCCGGAATATCATCCACCCAATCTTCACTGCGTTTGGTGGTTTTCATTTCCAACACAGCACTGGGTTTGCCGTCTTTGTCTACCAGCAGATAGTCCCACATCCCACCGAATATCGGTGTATCACGGAAGAAATCGCCCCATGTTTTCTGGAAATAATCCTCTCCATAAACATCCGTAGGTGTGATAAGATTGGTCATAAAGTAGGATTTCTGCATAAACTCCGCCTGTTTGGGTTCGATGGTCTTGCCCGCGATAGTGTAAATCGTATCTTCAAACGGTTCCTCATATGTGCGGGTAATCGCACACCAGGCATTAAATGGGGTTGTCCATTGGTTCAGTCCCATAATTGCCGCAAACCGTGTACCTGTGATTTTCTTTGGGCGGCGGGGCGGAGTAATGCTGATGGTTTTGTTGTCATTCCATTTCATGGTGAATCTCCTTTTCCAGTTCGATTGCTTTATTCAAATACCAGACCGCTTTCTGGATATCCTCCATTCCGTTTTTCCGCTTATGGCGGTAAATGTACTTGAGCGCATTGCAAATGCAAAAGTTTTGGGTTGCCGCTGTGCCTTGGGTTTCCTGCATCACGTCAATACATTCAAATTTTCCGGTTTCATAATGTGCCGGATGGTTTACCATATCAGCCATGATTTATCCATCCTCCCCGCCATATGCCGCAATCATTTCCCCGATATTTTGAATCAGCGTTTCACAGGCAGAACGAGTGATTTCAGTAAAACCTTTGGTTTTCATGCCAATTTGTTGAACGAAATCTTCTTGATTTTCATCCTTATCCAGTAGGGCTTTGCAGGCAGTTTTCAGGGCAGCAATTTGCAGTTCATCCGCAGCACCGTCCGTATTGGTCATTGTTTCCTTTGCAGTTTTGCGTTCGGCAGGAGTTGCAGGAGGCTTAGGCTTTTCCTTTGGTGCTTCTTCTGGATTATCATCCGGAGTATCCGCACCCAAATTCGCGTCAATATCATCAGGTTCGGTGATATCCAATACCATCATCCAGAGATAACGCCGCAGGTATGTAATAGATGCCTCTAAAGCCTGCATCGGGTTGGTAACTTCCTTGCCTTTGCTGCTGATGATTGGCGGATTTTCACGATAGGGAATGCTGAATGTGATGCCCGGTTCTGCCGGGTCATCGGCATTGAGGATGGTCATGCTTGCAGTTTCGCCGCTGAAATCAGTAAAACTGGTTAGCCCCACATTGGCAAAAATCCGGATTGCTGTTGGTGCAATGTCCTCCAGTTCAAAATATTTGAACTCAAGGTGCATATTCTTGCCGGATTTTGCAACCTTCTTGTTAAGAAAATGCAGGCGTGCCCTTGTCAGCTTTTGCATGACATTCATGTCCTTGTAAATGTTAGCCATTTTCATTGTCCTCCTTGTTTTTGGCACAATCTTTCAATTTCCCTGATGATATTGTCAGGATAATTTTTACATCAACTGTCACAGTGATGATATCGTCATAATCTTCACCTGTGAACGCATTATAGATTGCTGTTACTTTGGAATTACTTAGCAAATCGTATAACTCCTCATAATCAGCATCCAAACGTATGCCTTTTCCCAATATTCTGCCCTCTTTATGCTTATACTCCGTGCAATATGGCGAGTATGCCAGCCTACAATAATGCCTGTTCAGCGCACCATTTTCAATGCACAGGCATACATCCTGTCTGCGGATAAGCGGCAAAATATGTTTTAAAAGAACATCCATGATAATCCTCCTAATGATTCATCCCAGTAACAATAGGGATTTTTTCTTGAGTGCGTTAATACGCCGGGTATTCTTCCGGGGTGGTTTGATACCTAAAAAGTCATTAATATGCTTTTTCGCTAACCGGATATACCATTTGCGGTCAATCGCATCTATGGATAACTCATTGTTGTTATCAATCACGCAATGTGTTGGCAATCCTGCTATTTTCGCATCCTTGCCTGTTTGGGCATGGGTTTTATACAATGTACCCATCATGCGGTCTGCTACAGCATAAACTCGGTTTACCCGCTGCATTGTGGCATAATTCCCATCGACTATTTGATAGCACCGGGAATACTTGCTGCTTGCCTTGGATATCAGTTGAAAATCCAAGATGTTTGTGCTAGCTGCAATTGTATCCTCTGGTGGTGTGCCATCCACAAAGAATTGCTTGATTGCTTTCGCAACAATTACCGCATTGTTATTGATGTTAAATGCGCCTTGCGCCGGGATTCCCCGTACAAGCTGACCGCCTTTTACTTTCGGTTCGCTGCCATCTGTATTTAACTGGATGATTTTGAGTGTTGGACATTCTCGCAGCAAGTGCATGGATAATTCCAGCAGTAATAATTGCCCTGTGATACACACTGACCGCCCCATTAAAGGGTCGTATAAGTCGTTAAATGCCTGCCCGTCTTTACCATTCAGCATTGCGCCGTATGTTGTATTCAGCACCAGTTTTAATGCCTTATCTGTAACTTTATCGCCTGCCCTTTTTGCTCGTACCCGGTCTGCAAGGGTATCTGCGAAAATTTGCGGAGAAGGGATATTCCGGCTGCAATAACCGTATTCCTGCCCCGCTGATAATGGCTTCACCATTAAATTTGGATAGTAACTGGCAACATCTTTATTGCGGATAGACCGGGTTTCTGTGGCTTCTTCCACATAATGCAGGATTGCGCCGTGGATGCCGCCATAAGCTAATGTGCATGGGCAGTCACCTACCATCAGTTCCAATTTGCTGCTGAATATTTCATCGGCTGGAATACTTTCATCGTGCATCCGGTCAAAGAAATCAAACACTTCCTGTGGGATATACTCCCTTAACAGCTTATCTGGATACTGATAATCCCGTTCATCGGTTCTGGGTTTTGCAGGTTTCCGGGCTTGTAAATAAGTAGCGGTTAATTTTGCATTGGTCATGTACAGGGCTTTTCGGGCAGATAATCCCCGTGCTTTACCCAAAGTTACTTTGTTCCGCAGATAAGCTTCCCGCAGGTGCATCAGCTTTTCGGTTGCATCCACATCATATTTACAATAGTCAATTGTCTGATATAATTCCGCAATGGTAAGTGGACGGTCAATGTCAAAGGCAACCTCTGATTCCTCAATCGGGATACCCAAATGGGCTTCAATGGCTTTCAAAGATATGCCTGTCTGACAATCATCCATCAGGTCAAAGCTGTCAAAATATATCCTGTGCTCCTGTAACAATGGGATTTGCCAACCATTTAACCCTTCATGGATAATAAGGTCATTTACGTGTTTCACAACTTCGGGTTCATATCCCACCATTACAGCTTTCAGAATATGGTTGTCATAGTGCTTGTTATTAAATCCTACCAATAAAGGATTGCATTCCATAAAGGCTAAAACAGCATCATTATCATTGTGAATAATGGTATATTCACCTGTTGTCACCTTTTTGAACACAAATAACCAGTCATAAGCGAAAACTTCACTATCAAAGATATATAAATCTTCCATGGTTCACCTCACTCAATCAGTTTGCAGCCGCATTTGCGATAATGTGTACAACGCTGTTTGAATGCGTTTTCCAACGACCTGATATTATCCACATAATCATAAGCAATCGGCTGCTGCTTTCCTGCAAACGTCCGGGCAATACGCCCGATACTTTGTACAATCACGGCATAATCTTTTTGTGGCGTAGTCAGATACAGCCTGTCCAGCCGGGGGATATCCAGCCCTTCTTTCGCCAGCGCGTATGTCGCGAACAGATACCTCAGTTTCCCTGTGCGCATATCCTCTATGGCTTGTTCCCGTTGGACTTTGGCACGTTTGCTGGTCATTGCTCCTGTGATGATGGCTGCCTGTTGCTGTAACTCCATGGGCAATTTGCTTATCAGCAGTTTCAAATGGTCAATCCGTGCCGATAAAATCAGGTTGGAATGGTCTTGATTTTGCAACAAATCTGCACAGATAGCTTGGTTGTGCATAGGGTTTTGGGTGATGTAGTTTATCAGTTTTGCATAGTTTGTTGTGCCATCTGTATTGAGATATGCTGTACTGGGCTGCATCCCCGTGAATCTTGGCTGGATGTTTACCGTCATGATTTTGTCTGCCACATCCTCATCCGGCACTGTCCGCACGACTTTCCCCAGCAGAGAATATGTTGCGGCAATTAACCCATCTGACCGATGTGCTGTAGCGGATAAACCATATTTGTGCCTTGCCCGGAGTGTGTTTAACACTTTAGAAAATTGGGTTACAGCCGTTAGCGTGCCGCTTACCCTGTGACATTCATCCACGATAATACAGTCCCAGGTATCCCGATATTGGGCTAAATCTATCCTGCACATGGTTTGAATCGTGGCAAAAGTGATTGTCTTACCAATATGTATTTGTCCTTCGGTGATAGTCCCCAGCAGGTCAGGGTTGATATATTGCGCCGCCCGGTCTTTGCTTTGGGTCAGCAGGTCTTTGGTATGGGTTAGCCAAAGGGTTTTCACACTCAGGGCATAAGCCAACGCAATACCCATTTGTGTTTTGCCGCAACCTGCCGGGGCTTGTAGGATGCCATACTGTGCCTTTCGCATTGCCAGTACGGCTTGCCGCTGATAATCGTATAACGGCACTTTAGCTTGATAATGAACGGGTTCGGGATGTGTAAAAGTGGTGGTAACCTCCCCTGATAACAGCGGTAAAATATCCCGCAGACAGCCGAATGGGATAACCAGGGTATCACCCTCTATGGTGTATAAAACCAGTTCTTTAAGTGTTTTCCCCAGCCATAATCCCATCCGGGCTTTCTTTGCGTATTCTGGATTGGGTAGTTTCAGATTGGTATTACACCAATCCCGTATTTCAGGAGATGGGTCAGTGATTCTTACCTGACTTCCGATTTCGGTAATCATCCATACACCTCTAACCATTGCGGTAATGTTGGCAATGCAGACATATGAATTTCTTTCAAAATCCGCATACCCATGTCTTTGACATGAATGAATACTTCAAAGGGCAGCATATAGATTTCTCCGGATGGCAATTTGATTGCGAAAAAACAAAACGTATTCCCACAATCCTGCCAAAGTGACATTGCAGTTTCCTGGTTACACTCAACCCGTGAAAGTGGGAAGTAGTTGCTGGAACACAATTTGCAGTCAATCAGATAGGCAACATTCTCTTTTACTGCTATGATATCCGCAGGCTGTCCTGCCTGATTTTGTGCCATATTATGCGCCCAAAAGCCGTTTTTCGCTAAGATTTCGCATAATTCCTGTTCAAAGCGGTTGCCTTGTGTTTTATTACTCATCATCAACCACCTTCTGTGCTATCCAGCGGCGGATATCAATCCGGGAAAAGAACCGTGTCCCGCCCATGATGATATAAGGCACTCTGTCCTCTTTGAGTTCCTTTCGAAGGGTTTTAATCCCAATACCTGTTTTCCGGGATAAGTCAGTTAGGGTTATGTACTGCACATCCCCAAAAACATCATCCAGCATCAGGTTTACATCCCGATATACATTTCTCATGTGTATCCTCCTCGATAAACATTCCACATATTGTTTCCCTGCTTCCCGCAGGGATGCCATGACTTCCTGCAAACCTGCTAGAAATTGTTCGGCTGCTTCCCTTAGAGGATCTAGGTTGCTTGAAATGGTTTCACTGTTCAAGATATTTCCTCCTTATTGAAACCTATGAATTTTTAACGTATAATTAATTCCATCCTGCGGTCTGTAGAGAACGAAGGTGAATTAATATGGAAAATGAAGTTAACAATACGTACCAGTCAGGCGAAACACCGCCAGAAGGGGTATATGCTTGTCAAAAGTGCGGGGAAGGCGCTTTGATTGTCCCTGAAATGGCTAAGAAACTGCCTAAGTGTCCCGTTTGTGGAGGGACTATTTGGTACAAAGTTTAACTTGGAGAGCGGCTGACTAATATCAGCCGTTTTCTTCCGTTTACTAAACCTCCATCCTATGAAGTGAAAACCCGAACACATTAGCGACCTCACGCAACATATCAATTGCATCTTCATGGGTTTCGGCTGTTTTCAATTCAGCCATCGTGTGCTCATAGAGCTTTTTCAGCAGGTCAGCCTGCATCTCCCTAAGTGTCATGTTCTGTTCCATGGTGTTCTCCTTTCGTCATTGCTCAAACTCGCACCCTTTGAAATCGTGCCGAGTTGTCACTGTAGGTGTAATTTTCTCATCCATCCCGTTTTTGGGACGATTGGCTAAAAAAATTGCTGCCTTTTCTTGCCCTGATTCAATGCCTAATACATCGCAAATTTTTTCGATTTGCTCTGTATCAAAGAAGCCGTTCCCATTGATTTTCAGGTTCATAGTGTTTTTGGAGATACCGATAGCTTTTGCTAAGGCAATACCGCACAATGAGGTTTGCCTAAAAATAAGACATCCTCAACTGAT
>CAJUDU010000061.1 GCA_910584935.1 uncultured Butyricicoccus sp.
TTTTTGCACAAAAGCGGGGGTTCCAAACGCGCCGGAACCCCCGCTTTTCACAAGTAGGGAAAATTTATTGAACTTTTTTGTAATTTAGTCTTGACATTTGGCTCCTGGGTTTTGACGCAAAAAAGAAATTTGACAGGGGGAAAAAGGTCTGACAAGGTGCAAAAAAGTTTGACAAATGAAATATATGAGGTTATAATAAGGATATAAAAAGGGCGCAGCCGATTAACGGTTATCCCCCTGCAGCTACGAAATGACCGAAGCGTTGAGGGACGGCGCGGTCATTTCTTTTTGCCGATTTGGAGAACTAAATTCGCCAAGCCAATTAAGACGAGGCAAAATTGGAATAGTTCTGACCATTGAATCGCCATAGAACCACCCCCTTCTATAGGGATATTCGCTAGGTAAAAGAAGGGGGAATAACCGCTAACCGTATGGCTGCGCTGAAAGCAGTGTTTTCCTATATGACAGGATATCACAAAAAAGACAAAAAACAAGTGTAAAAACATATGCAAAAAAACCGCCTGATTTTGTAATTGGGCGGTTTTTGTATATAAAATCCAAAGGATTTATGCACTGAAAGCGGTTCTTTTCGGCAGAAAATGCAGCAAAAACGGGCTATCCTAAGAATAACCCGTTTTTCCCATGTCAGCGACTGGCAATAGGGATGTATTTTCTGTCTTTTGATAGCGGCTTATATGCCGGACGGATAATCTTACCACCAGTTGCGACTTCTTCCATGCGATGAGCAAGCCAACCTGCAATCCTTGCAGCCGCAAATAATGGTGTAAACATTTCCCGGGGAATACCAAGCATCTGATAAACTAACCCGGAATACATATCTACATTCGCACACATAACTTTTACATCATCACCACGGACTTCTGCAAATGCCTTTGGCGTCAGCCGTTCTACCGTTTCAATCAGGTTAAATTCCGACAGATGCCCGGTTTTTTCCGCAACAGGACGCGCTGCCGATTTTAATGCAACCGCACGTGGGTCACTTAATGTGTAAACCGCATGACCCATGCCATAAATTAACCCAGAGTGGTCATTTGCTTCTTTGCGTAGGATTTTCAGCAAATAATCATAAATCGCGTCTTCATCTTCCCAATCATTGATATGTGCTTTGATATCATCAAACATTTCACAAACTTTCAGGTTTGCACCGCCATGACGTGGGCCTTTTAATGCACCAACAGCCGCAGCAATGGCAGAATACGTATCTGTGCCGGAAGAAGATGCAACACGGGTTGCAAACGCAGAGTTGTTACCAGCGCCATGTTCCGCATGGATAATCAAACAACGGTCGAGCAGTTTGGCTTCCGCATCAGTATAATTCCCATCTGGACGGATTAAATGCAGAATATTTTCTGCTGTGGAACGGTCAGGATCAGGGTTGTGCAGATACATGGAACCGCTATCAAAATAACGGCGTTTTGCCTGGTACGCATGAGAAATAATCACTGGAAAACGTGAAATTAAACTCATCGACTGCCGCATTAAATTTTCCGTTGATGTATCATCAGGGTTTGGGTCATAGGAATAAAGCGCTAAAGTTGCAGCCGCTAATTTATTCATAATATTCGGGCTTGGGGCGCGCATAATGACATCTTCGGTAAAATTATTGGGTAATTCACGGCATTCCCCAATGGTATGCCGGAAATCAATTAACTGCTGCTGGGTTGGCAGTTCACCAGAAAACAACAGGAATGCGGTTTCTCCAAAACCAAAGCGGTTTTCAGATTCAAACCCATATAAAAGGTCATATAAATCAATGCCCCGGTAAGACAGCTTGCCTTGAATTGGTTCGCGTTCCCCTTCGTTGAGCAAATAGCCATGGACATTGCTAAGCCGTGTAATGCCAGCAAGCACACCAGTGCCATCGGCATTGCGTAAACCGCGTTTTGCACCATAACGGCTGAATAACTCTGTACGGATATGGTTATATGGCGCAAGGTTTTCGCATAAGGTAGAAACAATAGCAGGGTTCACCTGTTTGTCTATCTCTTGGGTAAACATAGCGTATACTCCTTTCCTCGGTTGTGTGTAATGAATTTATTGTAAAGCATTCTTGCAAAGAAGTCAATCTGTAAAAAGCACTGAAATTATGGTCAGTATAAAAACAAAGGAGGAGAAAAATGCGAAAAGTTATCTTGCTTGGCGTAGTTTTAACCGGATTTATTTATGCTTTGCCGTTTGTCAGCGGTGAAATGGAAATCCCCTATCAAGATGCTATGGCGCAAGATAGCCGGTCTGACGATGCAGAATCTACCGTGACAGCACAAGGCAGCGGTACTTCGATTATGGTACAAATCGACGGCACGCCGCAGCAAATGGAGCTGGAAGATTATGTTGCAGGCGTTGTCGCGGCAGAAGTGCCGCCGACATTCCCGCCGGAAGCGCTGAAAGCGCAGGCGGTTGCGGCACGAACTTATGCCGCATATAAATTAGCATCTGGGCGTCCGGAAGCCCATCGTGAAGCTGATGTTTGTGATGATTATCATCACTGTGCAGCCTATATTGATTTGGCGGCAGAAGCAAGCGGGCGTTGGGGAAATGGTGCAGAAACTTATCAAAACGCAATTTTAGAGGCAGTCCGCAGTACAGCAGGCGAAATCGTTTTATATGAAGACAAACCAATTATTGCGGTATTCAGTGCCGCAGCAGCGGAAAAAACAGAATCTTCCGCCGATGTTTGGGGCAATGATGTGCCTTATTTACAGACAGTGGACAGCCCTGGCGGGGAAGCCTGTCCCAAATATAAAGGCGAAGCCCATTTTACCGCGGAAGAATTCCGCGCAATTATGGCAAAAGCATTGCCAGCCGCCAAATTGGATGGCACACCGGATACCTGGTTCACAGCCAGTGAACGGTCTGCGGCAGGTGGAATTAAAACAGCAACTGTTGGCGGCGTAAAAGTTTCAGGAACAGATTTACGGCAGGCATTCGGTTTAAATTCTACAAATTTCACCTTACGTGCGGACAAAGACAGCATTACATTTTTAACCACTGGTTATGGGCATGGCGTTGGGCTTAGTCAATATGGCGCAAAGTATATGGCAGAACAAGGTAAAACATATCAGGAGATTTTAACCCATTATTATACTGGTACATCTATAAAACCATTAAGCAGCGCAACCAATTCTTAAAAAAACAACATCGGAGCGGCGGGGAGGAGGCGTCATGCCAACATTTACGGCGGAAAGAGCTTCAAACCGCAGGCGCAAGGTATTGCAGATATGCTGCCTATTACAACGACATACAAAAAAACAATATCAATCTTAACACCTTCCACATAAAAACTGACAGTCTGCACCAAAAGGAAGGATGAGAGAGTCCAGAGAGGGAAGGGAACCTTGGTTTCCCTTCCCTCTTTGGTGCGCCCCGCATAGGGTTTTTTCTGTTTTGTGGCTTTCCAGATAGCCGCAGATTTGATATAATGGGGATATCCACAGCAAAGGGGGAAAGTCCTAGCCTATGCTTACTGCTCAAGGACTCACAAAACTTTACCATGGAAGCGTTGTTCTGCACCCAGCCAGCTTTACTTTATCCGCTGGTGAAGCCGTTGGCATTGCTGGCGCAAATGGTTCCGGCAAATCTACATTGCTTTCTATCCTCGCAGGTGCTTTAATGCCAGATGGCGGCGATATCTTGGAAAACCAAACCTCAGTCCTCGCAAACCGCCGCTTTTATCAGCAGGCTGTCGGCTATGTGCCGCAGGCAGATTGCCTTGTTCCAGAACTGACGGTCAAACAACAGCTCTCCTGCTGGCAGGCATTCACTGGCCGCCCTGTTTTACAGGATAGGGCCCTTGCCGGTTTGCTTGGTCTTACAGAACTGCTGCCGAAACAAATTTCCCGCCTTTCCGGCGGGATGCGGAAACGGGTCAGTTTTGCGCTCGCACTTGCAGGCAAACCACGCTACCTTATCATGGATGAAGCTTTTGCCGCCCTTGACCGCAATTACCGCGTGCAGCTTGAAAACTGGCTGCATGACTATATTTCAGAAGGCGGCGCATTGCTGTGGTGCAGTCATGAACCCCAAGAACTGCACCGGTTGTGCAGCAGTGTCATTACACTGGAAGAGGGGCATATCATCGGCTGAATCTTTCGCCGAATGGCGAATGGTTATCTCATTCAAAATGGAAATAGGAGGAGAAAAGATGTTTTGTGCGAAATGCGGCGCACCAGTCCGCGATGATGAAAAATTCTGCGCCAACTGCGGGGCGCCTGTACCAGCTGGTCAGCCAGAAACGCAAAATACAGGGGCAGTTCACCTGTCCAAACCGGAAAACAATCCAATGCCAATGGAAAACAAAACCAGCGGCATCAACCTAACCAAATCAGACGAGGGGCAAATGCCTCAACCGCCAATTTTACGCCGTTCCTTTGAACGCGCAAACGCAAACACTGCACAACCCGCAGATGGCCCAATCTTAACCGGGCGCCGCCATGGCATTGGTATTATCATTGGCGCGGTTGCCGCAGGCATTGCCGTGCTTGCACTCGTATTTGGTCTGATTGTCCCACGCGTGGTGCGTGCAGTCAGCCCACGGGCATACCTCACCGCCTGCGCAGGTAAAACTTCTGCCCTTTATGGCACGGAAATGTTGAAAACCAGCAAAAATATGGGCTTGCAAGCCATTTATGAAGCTGCAAAATCTGATCGGGTGCAAGTGCAGATGGGCATGAAACTGCGCGATTATCCCGACCAGCAGGAACTGGAAGGCGCTGGCTTTACCGTCACTTCCCAAATGGATCTGAAAAAACGGGAAGCCGCTTATGATATCGGCGTTGAATATGCCAATATTGCCCTTGGCAATGTCCAGCTTTATATGAAGGATGATTTGCTGGCACTCGGTTCCCCACAATTTACCGAAAGCAAATTCTATGGCGTCCATACCGAAACCCTTGGCAAAGATATTCTTGCAGCCGAATGGGGTCAAATGGCAGATGTCGACGCAAATATGAGCTTCAATTATTTCGATATGATGGAGCGCCTGAGCAAAGACCCAAAGGATTTCCTTTCTGCCAAAACATATGCCGCACTTTCTAAAGCATCCGCGGATTTGCTGAAAGAATCAGAAGTCAAAAGCACAGGCAAAGCCGATAAAACCGTGAATGGCAGCAAATTAAACCTTAAAATGTATACCATTGGGCTGGAAGATGAGGACGTTGCCAATTATCTCACAGAATGTGTCGAACTTGTGCTCAATGACCCCAATTTGGAAGAAACATTTGCAGCCGCGATGGCGCCTTCTATGGCGGTGAGCGGTGATATGGAAGACCCATTTACTGAAATGAAAAAAGATATCCTGGATGAAATGGATGCCGATGAAATCGCGGAAAATCTGCCCGAAATCATGGAATTATCTGTGGGCATTTATGATGGGCGCATTGCCCTTGCCGAACTTTCCATGCGCGAGGATGGCGAAGAGCTGGTGATCTCCGCGGAACTCGGCACAAAAGATGCTGTTTCCAATGCCTTGACCCTTGCTGCCCGTATGGACGGTCAACAACTTATTTTCACAAATAAGAATGAAACCGGAAAAGATGGCATATACAGCACCCAAAATGAACTCAAAATGGATGATTCACAATTATTCATCTGCAATGCGGAATGGAACAGCAAAGCCAAAGAAGATAATTTAAAATTTATGATGATGCTGTTTTCATCGGATGGCCCCATCATTGTTCAAATGGAAAATGGCACAATGACGGTGGATTCTAAAAAATTCAGTATGTCCAGTGACCGGCTCAATCTGATTGCAGCAGACAACCAAATCGGGGTTTCTTTTGACTATACCATCGGCAAAGCCAATAAATTCGCGTTTGATGGTTCAAACGCCCAAATTATCACCGATATGAGCATGGATGCTTTGGAGGATGCTGCATATGATATCCAGAAAAACGCACAGGCAACAGTTATGAATCTGATCCGCAATAACCCAAGCCTTATGAATATGTTCTGATGATACGGGTTTGGTTTGCGGCATTTGCCTTGTCTTTCCAGCTAATCCGCCGCAGGCTTGCCCTGCTGGCGGCAGCGGCACTGCTTGCTGTGTTAGCAGTACACGCCGCTGCGGCGGCGCTGCAAGACAGCTTCTCGCAAAATAGCCATAGTTTCCAAGGGCTGCGGATTGGCTTATCCGGCGCAGGCGCACAAGCTGCCGCTGATTTGGCGGGGCAAATGGAAGATATCCGCAGTTATTGCACATTTGAAGCCATGGAAGAACCCGCTGCGCGGCAAGCCCTCAAAGATGGAACATTATCCGCGGCGGTGATTATCCCAAAAGGTTTTTTGAGCAGCGTTTATTCAGGCGATAACTTGTCGCCCACTGTCCTTATTGATGACAGCCGTCCGCTGGAAGGCTATTTGGCACGCTGGGCGGGGGAATGCGCTGTCCGTGTGCTGATGGATGCCCAAACCGGTATCGGGGCAATGCTGGACGCCCATACCGCACAGAAAAAAGCTGGTCTGCACCCGGAAAAATCCAAAAAGAAAATTACGGCGGAAGTCAATTTATTATACATCCGCCATGCGCTGAGCCGGGCAGATTTGCTGCATCATGAAGAAGTCTGCCCAACCGGCGCACTTGCCCCCGGTGACCATTACGCATTATCTGCCGCTGCTTATTTCTGTTTGTTATTTGGCGCGGCATTGTTCCCTCTGTTTGATGAGCAGGCACATTATGGCTTTTTGCAGCGGCTGCAAAGTGCAGGCATTTCCCTTTACCCTGTACGGCTGGCGTCGCTGACATTCTGTATGCTAATTTTGCTCGCTGTCTTTTCCGCCTGCGCACCAGGGATGGATAATCTTTCTGGTATTTTTGCCGGGGCATTTTTTGCGGCGGGGCTAACCGGATTATGCGCCGCCCTTTGCCGTCATGCAAATGGCTGCGCCCTTGCACTTTTTGTGCTTGCAACGGTTTCACTCATCACGGGCGGCGGGCTGCTCCCGCCCGCCTTGCTGCCCGCGCCCTTACGGGCGCTGCTGCCAGCCAGCCCGGTACGGCTGCTGGCGCTTGCGCTTTGCCCCGCATGGGGCTATGAAGCGCCTGACTATGCCGTGCCTGCCCTGGCAGGCAGCGGGCTTATTTTATGGATGGCATCTATTTTTTGGATGTCCCGCCGGTACCGGAAAGGGGAATAAAAATGCGTGGCTGTTTGATGCTTGGTTTTTTGCGTTTGCTGCGCCGCCCTGCCCGTTTAGCCGGCTTATGTTTATTGCCTGCTGTCATTTTTGCGGCAGGTATGCTGCTGCCGCCCCAATCGCTGGATAACCCGCTTCATGCGGGCATCTGCCTGCCAGAGAGTTCCTCCGGCGCGGCGGCATTATGGGATACCCTTTGCCAAACCGATCAGGCTTATGTGATATTCCATACGGCAAATGAAACAGAAATCACAGAAAATGTTGCCGCTGGTAAATGGGAATGCGGCTTTATCCTGCACCCACAATTTGAAACCCGATACCAGCAGGAGGACTGCGGCTGGCTGGCAACAGTAATCACCTCGCGCAGCGGCACATTATCCCCTATTTTGGAAGAAGCGTTTTCCGCGGCATTATATCATATTCGTGCGCCGTGGCTGGCAACCGCTTATGCGGCACAAAATAAACTTGCCGACGCAAATGGACTGGCTGTTTTACGGCAGCAAATTGCCGATGGTTTGCCGGAAAACCGGCAAATGGACTTGCTTATAGAATCCGTCCATGGGCAAACACAAACAGGGGTGCATTTCGGCACGGCAATGGCACGTTCTGTTTGCCAAGGGTTGATTGCAATCTTTTTATTTTTATATGGGCTGCTTGCCGCCGCTGATTTAAACGCGGCAAGGCAAACCGGATGGTTTGTCCGCATGGCGGCATTTACCGGACAGCCCCGGCTGCTTGCTGGGCTTGCCGCCGCGCAGTTTATTACAGCAGGGCTTTGCGGCATTGCCGCTTATGGCTTTACCACATATTTTTTTGCCGCAGGCAAGGGATTGATTGCCATTTTGCTGTATACAGCCATGTTGGCAGGACTGGCATTTGTTTTGGCATGGTTGCCCGGCGCCAGCCAATGGCTGGCAGCTATATTGCCTTTTGCCCCAGCAATCTGTTTGATATTCTGTCCGGTTTTATTTGACGCGGGGCAATTCTTTGCCCCGGCAGGCGCGCTTTCCGCAGCGCTGCCGCCAACATGGCTTGTGCGTGCTTTTGATGGCAGCGACTTGCATGTACTCGCGGCAGCTTGTATAATAATCTATACAATTGCATATGCGTTTGCCGTTGGCAGACGGCAAAACAAGGCAAAACGTTGGCCGACAAAAGATGTATGACAGAAAGGAAATCAGTTTATTATGTTTTGTACAAATTGTGGTAAAGAATTGCCGGATGGCACAAAATTCTGTACCAAATGCGGCGAACCTGTGCGGCAGCCGCCCACAGGTAAAGATGAATTCCCAGATTTAGAAGGGGTAGCTTCTCAAAAACAACAGGAGGCAATCCCCAATTTACCGCCGCAAGGTTATAATGCCCAAACCCGTATTGCAGATAACATTTCCAGCCCGATACGAGAACAAATTGCTCCGCCGCCACAATATGACGATTTGGATGGCATACAGCCAGAACCAAAACAAAAAGGCAATGGCGCGATGATTGCAGTGATTGTTGGAATTATTGTGTTGGCGGCAGTGATTATTTTCGCACTTGTAAAATTTGTATTTCTTGCCGCCAGGCAAGAGGACAGCTCAAGTCAATCATCATCGATTACAAGCCATGTTGCGGATGAACCCGACGCGGATATAGACAAAGATGATGATAACGCAAAAGCGCCAGCAGACGATGCAGAATCTGCCCTTGATTGGAAGGATTATACCGGTGTCTGGCAGGCAGGCGCTTACCTGTTTGAACTAACCATTGAAGATGGCGAATTAAATGTTACCATGGCAGATGGCAGCAAATCTTATTGGGATTCTACCGATTTGGCAGATGAAAAAGACAGCGCTGATTTTGATTTGGGCGGCATGGCAGTGCGCATCAAACAGCGCGGCAAAGACAGCCTGCGCATTGCGGTCAATGGTGACCGCTATCAAGCGGAACGTTATTCGGGCAGTATGCCGGATTACACACCTGCGCCAGCCGCAAAAGCCCCGGCAAGTACGCCTGCCCCTGCACCCAATTCTCCGGCGGCAACAGCGCCCGCAGCCGTAACCGGCACAGACAGTGGTTATTTATATTATTCCTCGTCCACCGGCACACGCACCGCAAACAGCATGGTGCCTTCTAATAGCGCACTGCATTTCTGGCCGCTTGATAAATATGCAATTTCTACAGCTGACCTTGACCGTTTGACCCGTGAAGAAATTGATATTATCCGCAATGAAGCTTATGCGCGGTATGGCTATATCTTTACTACAGATAAATGGAATAATTTCTTTTCTAATTATACCTGGTATGTGCCAGATGCTTCATTTACTGACGCACGGTTCAGCAAACTTGAAAAAACCAATATTGATACCATTGTCAATTACGAAAAAGGTAAGGGGTGGCTCTAATGGAACTGCTTGCACTCCTTTTGGCATTCCTGCTGACTGGCTATACCGCAGATATGCTGCCAGATATCCCCGTGGATTTATCCGCAGCGGTATCCGCGCCAGCTATGCCGGAACCTGTGGCACCGGAACAGGTGCAGCCAGACCTGACCCCATCAGCAGACCCAGAAACTGCTTTGCCAAGCGCCTCTGGCGCTTTGTCAGGCAAAAGCTATTGCATTGACCCAGGGCATGGCATTACCAGCCAGCATAAACAAGAAGCTGTATCCCCACTTTCCAGCGAAACCAAACCCGCTTATGTCAGCGGGGCTTCCGGCAAACAAATTACAGAAGAAGCGCTCAACCTGCAAGTTGCATTCAAACTGCGCGATAAGCTGCAAAGCATGGGCGCAACCGTGATTATGACCCGTGAAACCAATGAAGCATCGGTTTCCAACATTGAGCGGGCACAAATCGCCAATGCGGCAGGGGTAAATTGCTGTATCCGCATTCATGCGGATGGCGTGGATGACAGCAGTGTCCATGGCGTGTCAGTCCTCATCCCGGCAGGCAGTTTGCTTGGCACCCCATCTATCGCCGAACCAAGTGCAGCGCTCGGCAAGCTGATGGTTAACGCTGTGGCAGAACAAACCGGCGCGAAAAACCGCGGCACAGTGGAACGGCGGGATATGACTGGGTTTAACTGGTCAGAAGTCAATTGTGTGCTGCTTGAAATGGGTTTCCTTTCTAACCCAAATGAAGAAGCCAATATGATAGATCCATCTTATCAAGATAAAATTGTAGAAGGGATTGCACAAGCATTGGTGCAATGGCACGCAAATTAAATCCCGTTTATTTTTTAGAAAACCGGACGTGGAAGGAGTATTTTTGTGTTTGATAAACTTGATGCGATAATCAACCGGTTTGAAGAATTGGAAGCCCGTTTATCAGCCCCTGATTTGTATGATGACCCTGCATTCGCAGCAAAATTACTCCGGGAACGCGGCGATTTGGAACCAATTGCAATGGCATATCAGGCATATCGCTGCGCAATAGACTTGCGCCGACAGGCGGAAGAAATGCTTGCCGACCCAGAACTGCGGGAACTGGCACAAGAAGAACTTGCTCAGGCGAAACAGGATATCCCGCGGCTGGAAGAAGAACTGAAAATCCTGTTGCTGCCAAAAGATTCCAATGATAATAAAAATATCTTAGTGGAAATCCGTGGCGGCGCAGGCGGGGAAGAATCCGCACTATTTGCGCATTCACTTTACCGGATGTATACCATGTATGCGGAAAAACGCGGCTGGCAAATGGAACAAATCAGCATCAGCGAAACTGAACTGGGCGGCTGCAAAGAAGTTGTATTCCAAATTTCCGGCGGTGGTGCTTATTCCCGCCTTAAATTTGAATCCGGCGTCCATCGGGTACAGCGTGTGCCAGAAACCGAAAGCCAAGGCAGAGTGCATACGTCAACGGTTACAGTTGCCGTGCTGCCGGAAGCGGATGAAGTGGATTTTGAAATCAATCCAACGGATTTGAAAATTGATACCTTCCGTTCGTCCGGCGCAGGCGGACAGCATATCAATAAAACAGAATCCGCCATTCGGATTACCCATTTGCCAACCGGTACGGTTGTCGAATGCCAAGATGAACGCAGTCAACATAAAAACAAAGATAAAGCCATGCGTGTTTTGCGGACACGGCTTTATGAAGCCGAGCTGCAAAAACAAAATGCCGCGATTGCTGCTGACCGGAAAAGTCAAGTCGGTACTGGCGACCGTGCCGAACGGATACGGACGTATAATTTCCCAGAAAACCGGGTGAGTGACCATCGGATTAAACTGACATTATATAAACTGAACCAGTTTATGGATGGGGATTTGGATGAAGTGCTTGACGCACTCATTGCCGCTGATATGGCGGAAAAACTCGCGCAGGTATAAGCAAAATTGCAGCATGGATATTTCGGTTTTTTTCCGGGAGGGGGAAGTCCTGCCCTTACAAATGTAATTTCAGTCTGTGTGCATAGATAAAAAAGGATTTTCTCCGTATGAACGGCGAAGCGGAAGGGGGGCGGCGGCGCTTGGCTGGTAGAAAGGCCTGGCGCCGCCGCCCCCCTCCAGCCCTGACCAGAAAACCCCCATTCGCAGACACCATGGTAACGGCTTACGGCGTGAAGTGCTTCATGCCATGCAACGATGCAAACAAAAAACCGAACAACTGACCACCTTTCACCCATATGATAAATGCAACATTATCACATTTTTCAAACACCCTGTACCAAAATCCTTTTACACGTATTGCCAGTGAGGCTGACGCCAAAGGGGAAAGGGAATCATGGGGTTTCTTTTTTGCCCGGTTGATGGGCAATATCTTGACAGGAGGGGGTTTCGTGTGTTAATATTTTAGCACGATAAAATATTTTGATTTTTTTAGAGGAGTTATCGTTTACTTATGAACAAATATCACATTTCTACCCCCGAAGGAACACGGGATTTATTATTTTCTTCCTGCCGTACCCTGCGTAAAACAGAAAACGCAATTCGTGAAACACTGGAACAAAAAGGTTTTAGCGAAATCATTACCCCTGCCGTCGAATATTATGATGTATTTGCTCAGGCTGGACCTTCCCTTGACCAAGATACCATGCTGAAAATTATCGATAAATCGGGAAGGATTTGTGTTGCGCGCCCAGATAATACCACGCCGATTGCTCGTATTGCGGCAACTCGCCTAGATGACGCCGCTTTACCCGTGCGCCTGTATTACAGCCAAAAAGTATTCCGTTCAGTATCTGGCGACCATGGACATAAAGGTGAATTTTTACAGGTCGGTGCCGAACTCATCGGCTCAGATGGCTTACAAGCCGATGTGGATATTTTATCCGCTGCATTTGAAGCACTCAAAAACGCGGGCGCTACTGGTTTCCGTGTGGAAATCGGTCATGCCGAAATCTATAAAGCTTTAATTGAAACCCTTGGTGTGGATGATATGACTGCTGAAACCATCCGCCGTTTGATTGAAAATAAATCCTTTGCCGCTTTAGGCGATATCTTAGCGCCTTATTCTGCCAAACCCGAAGCAAAAGCTTTATATGCGATGCCGCAACTATTTGGCGGCATTGAAGTGCTCGACGAAGTTGAAATGCTGACTGGGAATGTGCGTGTGTTAGGCGCTGTCGCCTATCTGCGCCGCTTATATGCGGCGCTGGACAGCGCAGGCTTTGGCGGCGCTGTTATGCTGGATTTAGGGCTTGTCCATGAAATGGACTACTATACCGGTATCATCTTCCGAGGCTATATTGGCGGCGCTGGCGGCGCGATTCTTGCTGGCGGGCGTTATAACGCCCTTTGCGCTAAATTTGGGCGTGATTTGCCCGCTGGTGGCTTTGGTATTGATGTTGAAAGCATGGCGGAAAACCTCTCCGACCAGCAAACCCCTGCCCAAACCCGCGATTCTGTACGCATTGCTTTAACCAAAGGCAGGCTGGAAAAGAAAACCCTTGCGCTGCTCAAATCTTCCGGCTATGATATCTCTGAACTGGAAGCCGGTTCGCGTAAACTTATCTTTACCCTGCCAGATACCAATATTGAAATTGTCCTTGCCAAAGCTGCTGATGTAATCACATATGTCGAACATGGCGTTTGTGATATGGGTGTTGTCGGCAAAGATACCATCATGGAAAAGGGTGGTTCCTTCTATGAAATGGTAGATCTTGGCTTTGGCAAATGCCGCTTTGCCCTCGCCACCAAAAAAGGGAAAGAAGTCTACAGCGGTTATAAAACCCCTGTCATTGCCACCAAATATCCCGCTGTTACCCGCAATTTCTTTGCCCGCCGCAATATGGATGTTGAAACCATTAAAATCGAAGGTTCTGTCGAACTTGCCCCACTGCTTGACCTTGCCGATGCCATTGTGGATATTGTGGAAACTGGCT
The DNA here is from genome assembly GCA_910584935.1 of uncultured Butyricicoccus sp. Taxonomy (GTDB): domain Bacteria; phylum Bacillota; class Clostridia; order Oscillospirales; family Butyricicoccaceae; genus Butyricicoccus_B. The sequence continues at coordinate 13,453 of CAJUDU010000061.1, forward strand.
CCACTTTACGTGAAAATGGACTGGAAGTCATTGAAGATGTTGCGCCGGTATCCGCTCGTGTCATTGTCAATCTGGCAAGCGCCAAAATGAAAAAAGCCGCGATTGAAAAAGTCATTGCGGATTTAGAAGCTGGTTTGGAAAAATAATCAGCCATATAGAAAGACCAACTATCAAAAATCAAGGGGGTAAAAGAGAAAAAACAGAATGGA
>CAJUDU010000062.1 GCA_910584935.1 uncultured Butyricicoccus sp.
GCGAACACTAGCACCTGAAGCTAGCGCGTCTGCCATTCCGCCACATCTGCATATGGTATAAACTTGGTGCGGGTAACAGGACTTGAACCTGCACGCCTTACGGTACCAGAACCTAAATCTGGCGCGTCTGCCAATTCCGCCATACCCGCATAGCACTTTATACTGTAGTTAATTATATCATATAAGATTTACTTTGTCTAGAGGAAAATCAAAAATTTCAAAGCAACAGCATTTGAAATAAAGCAACAGCATTTGAAATTATGAAGGACACACAAAATCACGACCAAAAACAGAATTATGATATCACTTAAAAAATTAAAATCATATTATTTACTGCTTAAAACCAAACTTAAATAAAGCCTTTGTGGCTTTTAACCACTCACAAACCCACCAGCTTTCAGCCAGTTATGGATAAATTACGTTTTCTCCTTCAATCTTTAAATGCTGCTGCCTTAATACAAAGCGCAAAAACAAATTTTTCGATTGCTATTATCGTTTTAGTTCTATGCCAACATCGCCATCTTCATTGATGACAAGTTTCATAGGACGGATATGTTTTTCATAAAATTGCTTTCGTTCTGCAGCATCCATATGAATACGAGTTGTCTGCAATGCTTCATCAAGCATAATATTAACATTCAGATGTAGCGCTTCATTCAAATGCTGATTGAGTTGCCTAAATAATGCAATTTGTTTGATATCTTCTGCATTTCCCGAATAGAAGTCATCTATATAACAATAAAAAATTTCAGATTCAACCAAAGCATTTTTCATATCGGGACCGCATTTTTCTCGTTCTATCATCACTAAGAAGCGAGCATCCGGCATAGAGGAAATCAGCCCCCAATAATCAGAATCACTAGATACAATAATAAACGAATCCACATAATTTCTGTAATGCTCTTGACACGCCCGGGCAGTCAGTTTGATATCCACAAGGGATTTGTTTTGTTTCACCCGTTCGACCATCATATGTTCCACTGGGATTTGTGTGAATTGCTCCAAAGTCTTCCACGCCTCAACTGTGTGTATATCATCAAAAAGAATGATAGATGTAATTTTTTGCGTATACGCACTATCAAGGTTTTTAAAAGTTGCACATAATTTATAGGGATCGGAATTTTCACAATCCACCACGACAACAACTTTATTGCTGCTGTTGATGTAATCATAAATACTGCCCTTAATATAATTCCCGACATCAGATACTTTGCTTTGTTCCGCAAAATAATCGCCATGCCAAGCATAGAGCAAAGAAGCAAACTTTTTATCATTATAAAGGATATTGCCTGCATCGCGTGGCTGCCAGTTAATATATACTTGATAGGGATACACCGAAAGATTGGAATAATAAAGGACAGCAGCTTCTTTTGTTCCCGCTTCTGTGAGGCCATTGGGCATGATAAATAGTTCTCGGATATATTGCCAATTTATCCAAAGCGGAAAAATATCTTTGCAGTTATTAATTCGATCAGAAATAATGCGGTTAATTTCAATAACATGATGCTTTGGTTTTGTACTTGACCGTTTGACAAAACTAATACCATCATCAGAAAGCTGATTCACACTATCCATCGGGATACATTCTGGTATTGTCAAAATAGTTTTAAATTCAAACTTCATTTTTTCATTAATTTGCTTATAACCCCGTTCAATCGCTGTTCGAAGGATACATAAATGACGGATAATGCGTGCATTTTTATCCTTTTCAAGCTGTTCAAACACTTCCATTTTAGGCGGTTCATAATCATTTTCAAAAATACGCTTTGGAACACCTATCAAATAAGCAATTTTAGAAACAACATCATAAGTGCTATTTTTATAAAGGATTTTTTCATCAGTTACGGGTACAATTGTTTCTGGAATATCCATATCGTCACCTCGGTATTTTCCTTTTTGATAAGTTTTAATTGTTTTTCACTGCGAAAATTGTTACTTATTTTAGCATATCATGAACTTGTTCATATTTCGCTGTACATATTGTACAGCGATAATACGGAAACGTCAATGCTTTCTACATAAAACAAAGCATAATAATTTGCATGACAAAAATATGCAAAAATCGCGCTAAACTAATACTTTTGCAATTCTAAATAAATGTTTTTAAATCAGTAATCTTGCATTTAAAGCATACATTAACCACACTGTTTAAAGATTGCTATATGATTCATATATTATAGCACCGAACAGAAAGAATAACAGTGCTTGACAGCGATGGCATAACAGAAGATTGTGCAGTAATATACTTGTTTTTATATCAATGAGATGGTATCTCTCATTATTTCCAACACAATCCTTCTCTTTCACCACCCCACTTAATATTTTCTTATAGCACTGCCCTGATTGCCTGCATGATATTTTTTACTTTTACAATATTCATTTCCTTCGGGATATTTTCACCGATATCCTGTTCTGGAACAATGCAGGTATGGAACCCAAGGCGGTATGCTTCCCAAATTCTTTGCCCAGCGCAGCTAACTGCACGAACTTCCCCAGTAAGCCCGATTTCACCAAAACTCATAATGCCTTCCGGCATGGGCTTGTCCCGGAAGCTGGATACAATAGCAAAAACCATAGGTAAATCCACAGCCGGTTCATCCAGCCGCATCCCGCCAACTACATTAACATAAGCGTCACTATTGGATAAAAAAAGCCCTGCCCGTTTTTCAAGAATTGCCAGCAATAATACCATACGGTTATAATCCACCCCAGCCGCTGTGCGGCGTGGCACACCAAACGATGTTTTTGCAACCAATGCTTGTACTTCTGCAAGCAAAGGGCGTGTGCCTTCCATCACGCAGGCAATACAGTTGCCTGGCGCACCAACCGGATGCCCTGCCAGCATGGCTGCGGATGGGTTTTGGACTTCTTTTAATCCACTGTCACTCATTTCAAATACGCCGATTTCATTGGTAGATCCATAACGATTTTTTGCCGCACGTAAGCAGCGGAATGGCCCCGCGTGTTCCCCTTCAAAATATAGCACGCAATCCACCATATGTTCCAATATTTTAGGCCCGGCAAGCGTTCCTTCTTTATTGACATGCCCGACAATGAAAATTGTTACATTGCGCCGTTTTGCATACTGCATCAGCATCATCGCACATTCTTTAATCTGTGTCGTCCCGCCAGGCGCTGACTGCAATTCGGCGCGGTACACCGTTTGGACAGAATCCACAATCAAAATATCCGGTTCCAGTGTATCGGTTTCACTGATAATATGTTCCATTTCAGTTTCGGCAAGCACATAAAGGTTGCCAGAAGAAATGCCAAGACGCGACGCACGCAGGCGGATTTGGCGCAGGGATTCCTCACCAGAAACATATAGCACCTTTGCACCATGGCACATCTGTTGGCACATTTGCAGCAAAAGCGTGGATTTCCCTATGCCTGGTTCGCCGCCAACTAGTACAAAAGATCCATGCACCGCGCCACCGCCTAATACGCGGTCCAATTCGCCAATGCCAGATAAAAAGCGTTCCTCACTGCCGGTTTCAATTTCATCCATGCGCACTGGTTTTGCCGATATCCGTGATGCAGACGGCAATACACTGCGGGTTGCAACCTCTGGCTTGATGGCAAATTCTTTCATGGTATTCCACGCCCCACAAGAAGGACATTTCCCATACCATTTGGGGCTTTCATACCCACAATCATCACATAAAAACCGTGTTTTCTGTTTCATAAATAGATGCTCCGTTCAAATAGGGTTTTCGTTCAAATAGGTTTGGTACCCATGGAAGATACAAACTGCCAACCGCTTATGGTACTCAACTTCACAAAGCAATTGTTCTTCCTGCGGATTGGATAAAAAACCGCATTCTACAATAATAGCAGGGCACTGTAATTTTTTCATTAAGTAGATGCCAGCGGCAGCAGGCTTTGCGCGCCGGATATTATGATTTTGAATGCCAGAAATCAAGGTTTCCTGCATCTTCTCTGCTAATGTTTGGCTTTGTTCGTTGTTTTTTGAATAAAAAACCTGTGCACCAAAATATTTGGGATCTTCAAATTTATTCAGGTGGATGCTTAGGAAGATGGGATTTTTCACTTCATTGGTAATGCGTTCACGCGCTTTGATGTCTGCAACCTTGTTTTCCCGCACACTGCGCCCCTGCTGATAATCCAGCGCCTGTTCATCCGAGCGGGTCATTGTTACAGGATAACCAAAAAATCCACTCAGTGCCTGCACACTGCGCGAAATACTTAAATTGATGTCTTGTTCTGACGTGCCATTTACGCCGACTGCACCGCCATCAAAGCCGCCATGCCCAGCATCGATCACAAGCACTGGCAGGCTTTCTCCATTGCCAAACACATGAACCACCGTAGGCGAAGTGAGCAGCCCAAACAGAAAAAACACACCTGTTGCAGCACATAAAATGGCACACATCCATTTCCCTTTCAAAAAACCGCCTCCCCTGAGTTTCCCTTTTCCACAAATGTATGTGCAGGCAGGGGCAAATATGCGGTTTCCTTTATGGATTATACCATATCCCACCGTGTTTTAACAGAGGGATGTTTGGTATTGCTTTATTGCATTGCGCCAAGGGTTATGCTAAAATGAAAACAGCTTGTACCATATTATGATGCGTTGAGGTGATGCGGAAATGAAAAAACTGCTTGTTGTCGTTGATTACCAGAATGATTTTGTAGATGGCGCATTAGGGTTCCCAGGTGCGGACACATTGGATGAAGGCATTGCAAACCTGGCACAAAGCTATCTGGCAATGGGTGACCATGTGTTGTTTACTTTTGATACTCATGGGGAGGATTATCTGAACACTCGTGAAGGCAAAGCCCTACCTGTACCCCATTGTATCGCGGGTTCTTTTGGCGCCCAGCTCTATGGCAAAACACAAGCGCTTTGTTGTGAAACCTGCGCAAATTCCCAAATCCACACGATTTATAAGCGCACGTTTGGTATGGACCCACAAGATGCCCTCCGGCTACGCAAAGACCTTGGCGATGTGGATGAAATTATCATAACTGGTGTTGTGACCAATATGTGTGTCATTGCAAATGCTGCCGCATTACAGGCAACATTTCCAGAGGCAGAGATTACCATTGATGCGGTCCTGTGCCGCAGTTTTGCACCAGAACTGCATGAAAAAGCCCTTGATGTCATGGAAGGAATGCAAATGAATGTTATCCATCGGTAAAATGACGGTAAAATTGCGGTTATTTTTTGATTTTTTCTGTTGAGGAAAATTGTCCACAGGTGTATAATAATGATATCCTTGGCAGTGGCGTTTTGACTGCCCTGTTCTGTCCAGTTAGCACACCCTATAAAGGGTGCGCTAACTAAAATAAATCGCAAAAAGGAGAAATAAAAATGTTAGAGAACCTGGTAGCAACCCTGAAAGCAAACCCGCGCAAAATCGTATTCACTGAAGGCCCAGATGCCCGTATCTTGGAAGCTGCTTCCCGCCTGAAAAAAGATGGTATCCTGGAGTCCATCTTAGTAGGCAATGTAGATGAAGTAAAATCTGCGGCAAAAGCTGGCGGTTTTGACATCGAAGGGCTTGAAATCATTGATCCAGCAACCTTTGACAAAATGGATGAAATGGTTGCAAAAATGGTTGAATTGCGCAAAGGCAAAATGACCGATGAGCAGTGCCGTGCGGCACTTGCAAAAGGCAATTACTTTGGCACAATGCTGGTAAAAATGGGCTATGCTGATGCTTTGCTGGGTGGCGCAACTTATTCCACTGCGGATACTGTGCGTCCAGCGCTCCAGATTATCAAAACAAAACCTGGAAGCAAAATCGTATCTTCCTGCTTTATCCTTGTCCGTGAAGGCAAAGACGGCAGCGAGGAAAAATATGCAATGGGCGATTGTGCCATTAACATTAATCCAGGTGAAGATGATTTAGTAGAAATCGCAATTGAAACCGCAAATACAGCCAAGGCATTTGGCATTGACCCGAAGGTTGCTATGCTGTCTTATTCGACAATGGGTTCTGGTAAAGGCGAAACCGTTGACATGATGAAAAACGCAACGGCAAAAACCAAAGAAGCTGCTCCGGATTTGGCTGTGGATGGTGAGCTTCAGTTTGACGCAGCATTCTCTCCCGTTGTTGCAAAGACCAAGTGCAAAGGCTCCCCAGTTGCAGGTCAGGCAAATACCTTTATTTTCCCTGATATCAATGCTGGCAACATTGGCTATAAAATTGCACAGCGTTTGGGTGGCTTTGAGGCTTATGGCCCAATCCTGCAAGGTTTGAATGCGCCAATCAATGATTTGTCCCGCGGCTGCAATGCAGATGAGGTCTATCAAATGGCAATCATCACTGCTGGTTTGAAATAATTTTATCCCTTAAAAGCGGCAAAGTGCCGGTCTGGTTGCAGACCGGCACTTTTTTATAGCAGGATACAAATCAGCCCCCCTGTACTTTCGTTAATGATTTTTTCTAAGGTTTCCCGGAATTTATCCCGCGCATCATCAGGCATTCGGGCCAATTTATTGCTAAGTTCTTCATTGACCAGCTCACTGAGCGATTTGCCAAAAATATTGGTATCCCAAATGCGTTCTGGTGCGCCATCAAATTCACCAAGCATATAATGCACCAGTTCTTCAGACTGTTTTTCGGTACCGACCAGCGGCGTAACAGACGCTTTGATTTCGGTGCGGATTAAATGAATTGCTGTTGCAGAAGCGCATAAACGTACGCCATACCGCCCGCCCTGCCGGATAATTTCTGGCGCTTCCAGCGACAGTTCCCCAACAGATGGCATCACAACACCATAACCCGTTGCCTGTGCCTGCGCCAATGCCCCTTGGATACGCTGGTATTCCCGCTCGGTTTCCGCAAGGCGAGTTAATAGTGGGATCAAATCTGCATCATCATGAATATCAACACCGGTTTTTTCTGCGACAACACCATAAAATACCCCACCTGGCAATGCAATGTTCAGCCGTGCTTTGCCTGTGCCTAAATCCATATCTCCAACAGCGGCAGAGGAAATATATTCATTTTCGCCGATTTGTTCTGCAGCAACCCGCATATCCCGCATTTTTCGCACTGCTAACGCCGCTTGGCGGATGCTCCCATAAACAGAGTCCTTGACTTTATGCCCCTGTGGTAAAGCGCCGACAAAACGGGGCAAGGCAATTGCAATTTCCCGGACAGGGAATTCATATAATACCCCGGATAAAATATTTGCCACATCACTGCCGGATAAAGTCAAGCAGTTGACCGGCAAAGCCTCTATGCCATGTTTATCAAACAGTTCTGCCTGCACGGCACGTGCGGCATCGCCTGTGGGTTCAGATGAATTGATGAGGGTCAAAAAAGGTTTTCCAATCTCTTGCAGTTCCCGGATCACCCGATCTTCTGCTGGAGCATAACTTTCCCGTGGGATATCGGAAAATGTGCCATCTGTTGTGATAACCAAACCAATTGTAGAATGCTCTGTAATCACTTTCCGTGTGCCGATTTCTGCCGCTTGGCTCATCGGAATTGGGGCATCATCCCATGGGGTTGTTACCATACGCGGGACATCATCTTCCATGCTGCCAAGTGCCCCATCAACCAGATATCCAACACAGTCCACCAGCCGCACACGGCAGAAACCACCGCCCGGCGTTGTAATTTCTGCTGCTTCTTCTGGGACAAATTTGGGTTCGGCGGTCATAATCGTGCGTCCAGAACCAGACTGCGGCAGTTCATCTTTGGCACGTTCCCGCTTATAAATATTCTCTATGCCCGGGATGACCATAGTTTCCATGAACTTTTTAATAAATGTCGATTTTCCCGTGCGTACTGGCCCCACAACGCCTATATAGACATCCCCGCCTGTACGCACGCCGATTTCTTCATAAAGGGCTTTCTGATCCATTGGGTTCCTCCTTTTTTACTGCTCTATCGGAATCATCAGCATTTGTGCGCTGACCACCTGCCGGTCATCCGGCAGTTCATTAGCGGCGCGGATTGCTGCGGTGGTTGTGGAATATTGTTTGGCAATGTCCCAAAGCTGTTCGCCTTCTTCCACACAGCGCAAAACAAGCGTGATATCCCCCATCCCAGGACGCTGTTCCTCACTGATTTCCACTGAAGTGATATCCTGTATGCCCTCCTGCACGGTGCGTGACATCCCGCCGGATACAGCAAACCGCAGGCTGGCACTGTCTTCCCCAGAGGGTGACGCAGTCACTTGTATCGCAATATCCTGCGGAACTGCGCCATGCAGCGGCATAGATGCCCGCACAGGGATATTCTGTGTGCGGTGGGTCTGGTATAGTGCTCCGTCATCATCCAGGTAAATCACATCGATTTCCACTTTAAGGCGTACATTGTCATTATCCTCTACGAGTATCCCAGTGCATACGGCTTGTGCGCTGATATATTGTGAAACCCGCATCCCCATTGGCATTGTTTCTGTGCCATCGGCAGAAAATGCGCCGCATAATGCGCAGGAGCGGATACCTGTCTGTTTGCCCTGCACCTGCAAATCATACCGAGTCTGATACAAATCACGTATGGTATGTATCGCATGGGTTTCATCACGTAATATCAGTGCATCTACCCCAATGCCCACAGATAAAATGCCGCCGCTTGCCAGCACGCAGTCTGTGTGCCGCACTGCAAGGCGTACAGTGACGGGCTCCCCTTCTGTCAGTCCTTCCACATCGACTGCCTGTGTAAAAGGCACAGACTGGGATATCATCTGTAAGCTGCCGGTATCATCCCGCGCCAGCATACGCAGCAGCGCCTCGCCGCGCACCATCACCCGCCCATTCATGGCACGGCATTCATTCTGCCGCAATGCGCAGCCGGTATGCAGCAGCTCCAAATCATCCGCGTTGGCAAGTTCCAAATCATCCAATACAGTAAATTCTCCGGTATCCGCAGCACATAAAAGCGGTATTTCCCTGGTGTCATAAAGCACTTCCAACGGTGTTTCCCCACTGTCAATACGTTCTGTATATGCCAGCTCCACCGGCTTATAAGCGGATGATTCAAAACAAAGCCGTGCTGTTACGCTGATTTTCCGTGAATTGACCGCACGCGCACTAACTGCCGCAACGGTACACCGGATAAAACATACACTGTCTGTCCCCACGCCGCGCCCATCCTCAATATGGGCAAAATTTAAAGGGATATCCAAGCGGCGCAGACTGGTTTCATTTTCCGGCTGGTATAATACTGTTGCCATAACGCTGCCAGATACCAGGATACGGTCATTTTGCGGTGACTTGTCCTTGACGGATACCGTGCCATCAGCATATGTAATCCGTGCAATATCTGGGAAAGTATCCGGCACAATCGCATCTGTGCTTTCTTCATATACTGTTACGTTGTCCAGAATGACATCATAATATGGTATGCTTTTACGAACCAGTTCCATTTATGAAATTCCTCCTTTGTGTCCTGCTTCTTTTACAGTATATTGCCCTGCCTTGCCAGATATGCAAAAAAACAAAACGGCACTGGCTGTCCCCGTTTTTATGGAAACAGCCAATGCCGCTTACATATGGAATTTTTTAATCGTTTCCCATGCCAAACAGCTTGCGGAATACGCCGCACAAACATTTCGGGCTTCTCCAAATGACAACTTTCATAAATCTGAATCCTCCTTCTATAAACGGATGATGATAACACCGGCTGCAATCAGCCCAAAGCCGCACAGCCATTTGGCAGCCAGGCACGGCAGCAGCCCACCAATTAACACGCCAATGCCAAACGCTGCAATGGCAGTGCCAATCAGCTTTCCCATGCAAACCATACCATATCACGCTCCTGATAACAGTATAGGCAGCAAGGCACTGTTTGGTGACAACGCCCAGGAAAATTTTATTATTTGGTTTTATCGTATGCCTGTGCTGCCATGCCCGCCCCGGTCATCATTGCCCAAAACAGGAACTTCACGGAATCGGAGCGCTGGCTGATGTTCCATAATCCGGAACTGTGCAATACGGTCATTTGGGTGGATGATCGTATCTCGTACTGCATAGGCTGGGAAAAACCACTGGTCATGATCACCACAATAACTTTCATCAACAATTCCGATGCCATTAACCTGTAATATCCCAAAATTTTTAAATGTAGAACTGCGCGGCACAATATGTGCTTCATAGCCATCCGGTAGCTGCATGGCAACCCCTAAAGGGATTAGCTGAAATTCCCCGGCTGCCATCCGGATTTCTTTTGCAGCCCGCAAGTCAACCCAGTCAGATTTGCCGCCGATATAACATAACCGTTCTATCTTATCCGAAAAATACCGGATTTTGATTTCTATTTGTGTATCCATAAGTTACATCCTTTTCTTAATTTCTTTTTTTATAAAAAACAGGCAGCGCCTGCTGTCTTGCAGGCGCCAAATGGGTTTTCTTTTATTTCTCCAGCTTTTCAATTAAACTGATGATTTCTTCCAAGCTGTTGGCACGTTCTTCTGCTGTACCAGTTTCTAACGCCTGTTGTACGCACCCTTCTAAATGACCCCGTACAACAGCAAGCCGTGCTTTGCGGATGAGTGCTTCAGATGCCAATAATTGAGTGATAATATCCATACAGTACCGGTCATCTTCTATCATTTTTAACACGGCATCCATTTGCCCGCGTGCCATTTTGACAAGCGGTTCTACTTTTTTTCGATCTGCCTTCATGCGATACCAACGACTTGATATCCAGCATCTGTTACCGCTTTGGCAAGCACATCATCCGCAACAGCGGTTGCCATCGTCACTTCAGCTTTGCCGGATTCATGGCTAACCTCTGCGGAAACGCCTTCCAAGGCATTCAGCGCATCCCGTACACGCCCGGAGCAATGTTGGCACATCATGCCTTCAATCGTAATGGTTTTCTTCATTTTGGGTTCTTCCTTTCGATGTTCTATGATATTTTGATTACCGGAAACCGGTTTGAACAACTTAAGCCTTAACGCATTGCTGACAACACATACAGAGGATAAACTCATCGCCGCTGCGCCAAACATCGGCGTCAGCCGCAATGCCGGAGCAAATATGCCTGCGGCGAGCGGGATACCAATGCAATTATAAAAAAATGCCCAGAATAAATTCTGTTTGATATTGCGTATAACATTGCGGGATAACCGGATTGCATTCACTGCATCCAGCAAATCGGATTTCATCAGCACAACATCTGCCGATGAAATTGCAACATCTGTGCCTGCGCCAATTGCAATACCAACATCTGCCCGTGCCAACGCAGGAGCATCATTAATGCCATCCCCTACCATGGCAACCGTTTTGCCGCTTTGCTGTAATTTCTGGATTTCGCTATCTTTATCCTGTGGAAGCACTTCTGCAACAACACGCGGAATGTTTAATTGTCGGCGGATTTCTTCCGCGGTCACTTGGTTATCCCCGGTCAGTAATGTTACATCAATGTGCATATCGCTTAACAACTGTATGGCTTGCGCGCTGGTTGGTTTTACAGTATCCGCAATCGCAATAACGCCAAGGACTTTGCCGCCCTGTGCAAAATAAAGCGGCGTTTTGCCTTCGGCAGCATATTTCCCCGCTAAATTTTCCACCGATTGCACGGATAATCCATGTTCTTGCAGCATCCGCAGGTTACCTGCCAAACAGTCTGCACCGTTAACTTTTGCGATGACGCCTTTGCCGGAAACCGCTTGGAACTCTTCCACCTGCAAGGGCTTTATCCCTTTTTGCCGCGCATATTGTACAACAGCTTCTGCCAATGGGTGCTCGCTTGGCTGTTCGAGCGATAAAGCAAGTGCAAGCAAGCTGGTTTCATCGGTTGCCAGTGGGTGGATATCTGTTACGGATGGATGCCCTTCAGTAACAGTACCCGTCTTATCCAGCACCACCGCGTCTACTTTATGCAAATGCTCCAAAGCCTCAGCAGATTGGAATAATACACCGTTTTCCGCACCAACGCCAGTACCAACCATAATAGCAACTGGCGTTGCCAGCCCTAATGCGCACGGGCATGAAATCACCAGCACAGTAATTGCGCTGGAAAGCGCAAATGTAAATTCCTGTCCTGCAATTAGCCATGCCACAGCTGTAACTGCTGCAATCGTCAATACGACTGGCACAAATATCCCCGCAACTTTGTCTGCGAGTTTGGCAATCGGCGCTTTTGATGCGCTGGCTTCTTCAACCAAACGGATGATTTGTGATAATGTTGTGTCATCGCCAACCCGTGAAGCACGGAATGTGAAAAACCCGGTTTTATTCACGGTTGCGGCAATTACTGTATCCCCTTCACCCTTTTCCACTGGGATGCTTTCGCCAGTCAACGCGGATTCATCTACCGCAGTATGCCCCTTTAAAATGGTGCCGTCAACCGGGATGCTCTGCCCAGGGCGGACAATGACAATATCCCCGACTTGTACTTGCTCAATTGGGATGGAAATTTCCTGCCCATCCCGCTGTATAACCGCGGTTTGTGGGCGCAAATCCATCAGTTTGGCAATGGCTTCCCCTGTGCGTTTTTTGGCACGGGCTTCAAAATACTTGCCTAATGTGACAAGTGCTAAAATCGTGCCTGCAGACTCAAAATACAAATCGTGCATATAATGGCTGACACGCCCTGTATCGCCATGCCCTAAACCATAACAGATTTGATACAACGCAAAAATACCATATAAAAGTGCCGCGCCAGAACCAACCGCAATCAGTGCATCCATCGTTGGCGCTCTATGCCATAAGGTCTTGAACCCATTTGTATAGTATTTTTTATTCACAATAACAATCGGCAATGTTAGCAAAAGCTGTGTCAGGGCAAAAACTGCGGCATTTTCCCTGCCTTCCAGAAAAGATGGCAATGGAATCCCAACCATATGCCCCATTGATACAAGCATTAAAATTGCAAGAAATACAAAAGATGTTATAATACGCCGCTGCATTTCTGCCAGTTCTGTATGGTCATCCGACGCTTGGGACGTTGCAGCTTGCTTGCCCTTAACCGATGCGCCATATCCCGCATCAATAACCGCCTTGATAATGGCATTTTCATCGGTTTGTTCCGAGTCAAAGCCTACTTTCATACTTCCTGCTAATAGGTTCACTTGCACAAGCTGCACACCCGTTATGGCGGAAACGGCTTTTTCCACATGGGCAGAACAAGCCGCACAGCTCATACCTGTGACATGAAATTGTTGTTCCATTGATATTTCTCCTCCAATCCCACCCCTAGGGGAGGGGCTGATATTATCATATACGATATTCCCTTATCTGTCAAGGGGGTTTTTATGTACTGATATTTTATCCGAGAACCAGCTCACTATCCATAAACTTTACACCAAAAGCCCAGTTCAGAGCATTTGCCAGAACTGGGCTTTGCATATATGGCTTCAAAATTATTTTATGATACTTGACAGCAGGAAAAATATTATCGCGGCAATACATAAAGCCATGCGAATGAACGAGCCGCGCAATACCATTTGCCCCGCACGGTCGGGTGCGGCATCGGCTTTTTTCTTAAGGAACCACTGATTAAAGCTCCTCTCAAATCACATGCAATCGAAACATGA
>CAJUDU010000063.1 GCA_910584935.1 uncultured Butyricicoccus sp.
GAAAATCAGTCAGCGGGAATTTATCCTTGGGCTGATCGAAAATGCGCTGGAACAGTCAGAAGAAACCACAGAACAGGTCAACGGAAATCAATCAGAATACAACTAAATATTAACAACTATAAGCCGCAGGTACTGCCTAAGTTTTAGATAGTATCTGCGGCTTTTTCTGTTCAGAAAAGAGGTGAAAAGAATATGAAACAGGAAAAATATACGTACTTTACGGATGCAGAAATACAAATTGCACGGGAAACGGATTTGCCGCAATTATTAACCGCGCTGGGATATCATGTCACAAAAGTTGGCAGTTATCATTCTACAAAAGAAATGGACAGTTTGCGCATTAAAAATCGCCGGACTTGGCGCAGATATTCAGAAGGAATCGGTGGCGATGCAATCACATTCCTGCAGCATTTTCATGGGATGTCTTTCCCTGAAGCTGTAAATTATCTGCTTGCTTTTCAAGGGATTCATCGGGCAAGAGAACCGCCTGTGAAAATCAGTCCAGCGCAAAGGAAATCTGCTGTTAAAGAAAAAACAACATTTCAACTGCCGGAGAAGAATGCAGAATGCCGAAGGGTGTTTGCATATTTGAGAAAGCGAGGGATTTCATCACAGGTTATTCAGGCATTCATAAAAGCTGGATTGCTTTATGAGGATAAAAAGCATCATAATTGTGTGTTTGTTGGTAGAAACCGTGATGGAAAAGCAGTTTTTGCAACAAAACGTGGTACATATGACCTCGATAGGAAAACTTTCAAGGGTGATGTGGCAGGAAGTGATAAAAATATTGCGTTTCGGCTTCCATGCAATGCAGAAAATGATACTTTATTTGTCTTTGAAGCCCCAATAGACTTGATGAGTTACTGTACTTTGCATTGTGAAGCAAATTGCAACGCGATTGCACTTTGCGGGCTTTGTGATGGTGCATTAAAGATGTATCTTGCAGAAAATCCAAATCTGAAACACATTGTTTTGTGCTTGGATGCTGATGAACCTGGGCAAAATGCCGCTTTGCAAATAAAAAAAGTGTATGAAGCACAAGATTATGCTGTAACAAAGATTGTTCCATCCTGCGGGAAAGATTGGAACGAGTATTTGCAACAGCGGCAAAAAGTAACGAAAAGAGGGCGATAAAACTTAAAATAGGAGAAAATCAACCACTAAAAATATCAAAGGAGAGATTTATTTGAATAAACTGAAACAAAATTTACACCGTGTACTGTCTGCGATTCTGGCAGTCAGTATGCTTGCAAGCTGCGGCAGTACTGCATTTGCTGCCCAGCAAAACAGCTATCACGACCCAGCAGAATATTGGCTAGAATCTGCCAGCCGTATGAATGAGTTGGACGGCAATGCCATTGTGACGCATGAAACGATGGCTTGCGGCGAATGCCTGCGTGAAACCATGTTTACGTGTTTCCGCACACCGGAATATTCCAGGACAGGTGAAAGTGCATTGAACCGCAATGTTCGCTATTCGGATGGCACAATGTATTCCGGCACAGGTAAGGGTAATGTTGATGCCGGGATTCCGAAAAAAGGCGGGTATTATACCAGGCATCATTGGGCAAAAGCTGTGTGTGATGTGTGTGGCACAGTTAATTCCAACATGAACAAACAGACCGATTATGGTTATGGTAAAAATGTGTATTGGGTATATGACTGTGCAGCAGCATTTATGCAGGAACTGTCGGAAACAGTCAGTTATGAGTATGCCGACAGCAAATATCATACGAAAAAGACCGAAACAGGCGACTATTGCGGGTTCTGTTATGGGACGCATAAGACGGAATTGTCTGAACTGGAACGTCATGATTTGGAGAAAAAGGTGACATCCCAATTGAGTAATCAGCGGTTTGTGTTGAAAGAATCCTGCAGGATGTGTGATTATGAACGCAATGATTTTGTGACAGCAAAATCTGTAGTTGCAAATTATTACGGTATTGCAGATGGTCAGCCACATACTGTGACAGTTACAGAATTGTCGGATTCTGATGTACATACCGAAATTCGTTATGGCAATAGTGCGGATAGCTGTACACTTGCCACTGCGCCGAACTATACAGAAGCAGGTGAATATCTGGTTTATTACCAAATCACATACACTTGCAATGGTACAGAAATGGTTGAAAATGGTGTCGCTTATGTCATGCTGCGCAAAGATGGTGTGACCAATCCGGACGGTTCCTGTTCCTGCGGATGCGGCACACCAGATTGTGGTTGTCAAGATCCAAGCTGCGGCGGGAATGATTGCGGCTGTAAGAAAGATACAAATTGCAACGGCGGTGAACACAAATATATCCAACTGGACAGCACAAAAGCGACCTGCAAAGAACTTGGTTATGACCGTTTTATCTGCAAAGATTGCGGAAAAATCGAAAAACGCAACTATGTGAACGCCCTTGACCATGCCTGGCAGCGTGTGCAGGTGCGGGAAGCAACTTGTGAAACGGATGGTAAAGAAATTGAAATTTGTTCCCGTTGCGGCGAAGTAAAAACTTCCAATACTCCGAAAGGTGAACATAAATGGGCGACACATTCTGTCAAAGCAACTTGTACAGGCGCTGGATATACTGTGAAGGAATGTGAAATTTGCGGCGAACGTAATATCACAGATATCACAGCAGCACTGGATCATAGTTACAAAACAAGAGTGACTCTGGCAACGTGTGAATCTGGCGGGCATACGACACATTTGTGTGAAAAATGTGGTTCCAGCTTTGTGACAGATTACACCAACCCCCTTGACCATCGTTGGGATAAAGGTACTGTTGTCAGCAATTCAACTTGCAACGGTGCAGGCGTAACCGAGTTCAAATGTACACGCTGCGGCGCAAAACGTATCGAAGGAAATGCCGCAGAAGGGCATACACCTGGTGAAGCTGCAACTTGCACGAAACCCCAACTTTGCACGAAATGTGGTGCTGTTCTTGCAGACGCAACAGGACATAACTTCAAAAAAGATGTAACGGACGCCACCTGTACCGAGATGGGATTCACCACATATACTTGCGAAAACTGCAAGATTTCCTACAAAAGTGACTATATGAAGCAGCTTTGACACAATCATATTGCAAAAGCGACTGATCCGACCTGCACCGAAAAAGGATATGCAACATACACTTGTGAACGTTGTGGCGATGAATATGTAACCGATTATACCGATCCACTTGGGCATGATTGGGATGCAGGTACACATATTGTGAACTCGATTTGTAACGAACCACAGCTTTGTTAAATATATATTTATAATTAAAAGCACAGTTCATAGATGCAATAAAGATAAAGCATGATGATAGATTTTAATTATTATCCGTTATTTCATCTGACAGTAAATTTTCAAGTTCACTCGTTCCGCCAGCATTAAGATACAATTCTTCACATTTTAATTGTGCATTGATTAAAATGCGAATCGCTTTTTCAGTTTCTCTCATCATTGTAAGATATAATTCTTTATAATCTAACATTTTTTTCACCTCATTCTTATTATACTTAATATATTAGGCATAGTCAATAGATGAAGTATGCTAACCTTATTACAGGTGAGTAAAATGATAAGTTATCAACCATTTTATCAAACTTTGTTAAAGCGTGGCATAACAGAATATCATTTGATTTATAAAGAAGGATTTTCTGCAAATATATTGCATAGAATGAAACATGGTAAAAATATTACTATAAAAACATTAGATACTTTATGTTTTATTCTTGATTGTGAAGTATCTGATATTATCAAATATGTTAAGGATACTTGAGAGGGCGAACCTAAAAAATGGTCCGCCCGTTTCTTTTGTTAGAATGATTCAAAACTACAAATCAAATAATATATATCTATAAAAGATAATCTTGGCAATAAGGGTGATGGCAAGACAGATAACAATGGTACACAGGGCAACAGCATTTGAAATTTGCAGTTTCACATTTCGGCAAAATATATCTTATTTCGCGGAATAACTATTAAAATAGTTGCTTTTTCATTTCATCATATGAAAATTTTTGAATAAAAATTCATGTTCATATTGTTTTTCTGCATAATTATTTTCAAATGCTGTTGCCCTGCAATGGTACATTAACACTTCCTGGTGAAGTTGAAACAGTCCGGCATGGCGTTTATATCTATGGTTATCCGGATGGTACGGTAAAACCAAACGGTAATATGCTCCGTTCCGAAGCTGCCGCTGTATTTTCACGATTGCTGTCTGAGAAAAATGGCACACACGTTGCGAATGCAAAAACTAACAAATTCAGCGATATTCCAGCGGATGCGTGGTATGCAGGTGATGTACGATATTTGTCCAGTTTTGGTATTGTAACAGGGTATAACGATGGAATTTTCCGCCCAAATGAAACAATTTCACGTGCTGAATTTACCACCATGACTGTGAAATTCTTTGAGGCTTATGGTGATGGGAATGCTGAAATTATGCAGAATTATGCAGGATTCAAAGATGTGTCCGCAGGCAATTGGGCTTCACGTTACATCAACGATGCTGGGAAGTTCGGCTGGGTTGTCGGCTACGATGATGGTTCGTTCCGGGCAGAAAATAAGATTACCCGCGCCGAAGTTGTCACACTAATGAACAATCTCCTTGACCGTGAAGCAGATGAAGAATATATCACATCCAACCTTTGCCGACTTAACACTTTCACTGATTTGACATCCAACCGCTACTGGGCGTATTTCGATATGATGGAAGCCGCGAATGGTCATACAGCAAACCTAAAGGACAACACAGAAACTTGGAATCATTAAGGAAAGCATGGGGGCTCCCGCAAAGCGGGAACCCCTATATTTCATTATAAACAAACAATATAAGGAGTGAAAATCATGTTAAAAATGATTGCAATCGGGAACATCACAAACGATGTGGAACTCAAGATGAATGCGGCTGCAAACAAGCCTTATGCGATCCTGTGGCTTGCGGTGGAACGCCGCTACAAAGACCGCGATGGCAACAAATTGACTGATTTTATTTCAGTCAAAGTGCGCGGTAAGCTGGCAGAAATCTGCAAGCAGTATTGCTATAAGGGCTGCAAAATTGCAGCAATTGGCGACTTTGAAACTGTGATTTTCGCAGAAGATCCAGACCGCCAGCCAGGCTTTCTGTTGAAAGCAAGTGAGGTGGAGTTTATTTCGCCGAAAAAATCCGAAGAAAAGACACAAAACAATCCTAAAACAGAAGAAATGGAGGTACAAAACGCATGAAAAATACCGGAATTGAATACAGCAGTGCAGACCGCAAGCCTGTAATTCTTCCGGAAATGGCAGAGCTGCTCCCGCCTTTGAGTGAGGAGCAGCTTTCCATTTTGGAAGCAGATATTCAGCAGAATGGGTGCTATACACCAATCATTATAAATGAAGATATGGTCATTATTGATGGTCATAACCGCCAGAATATGTGCGAAAAGCATGATATTCCGTACAAAATGATGGTGTTCCACTTTGATGATTTGCTGGAAGCAAAACAGTGGGCACTGGATACCCAGAAAAGCCGCCGCAATTTGGAAAAGTGGGAATTGGGTAAGATAGCATTGAAACTCAAACCTGAAGTGGAAGCACGTGCCAAGGCAAATATGGTTGCTGGTGGCGGCGACCAAAAAAGCGAAACGGCAAAATCGGGTTCGACAATAGTGTCAAACCCGATTTCTGCAGTTAGTACAAGGAAAGAATTGGCTGATACTGTCGGAATTGGAGAAGTTACGATGGGGAAAATCATGCAAATTGGTGAACACGCACCCCAAGCCGTCAAAGATGCGCTTGACAAGAAAGAATTATCCATCAACCAGGGTTATAAAATCACCAAAGAAATTCAGGAATTGCCTGAAGAAGAACGTGAACAGGCGGCAATTGATGCTGTAGAGTACGCAAAAGCACAAAAAGAGTTAAAAGCGCAGAATGACGAAATCACTCGCCGGAGTAAAATTGCGAAATTGTTCTGCAAAGCGTGTGAATTTGCGGTTCAGATCGATCCAACAGAAGAAAATGTTCGTATTTGGACAACCTGCACTCGCATGACCTTGAAAGAAATGGCTTACTGTATTGAAGAAAGCCGCGATCTTTCCAAGACATTTGCAGCCATTGCTGATATTATTGAGCAAAAGATTTTGCCTAAAGATTGGAGGAACCTGAGTGATACCTAATCATGCAGTTGATGAAATTATGGACATTCTTTCGACTCGAATGAGCATTACTTCGGATGAAATCGCCGAAATTCTGAAGAAATATGATGTTTCAGGGGATATGGATGCCTTGCAGGACAGCTACCGTAAACGCTTAGGTCAGCGTCTGATTGCCGGGATTCGTGACGAAAAAGGGCAGCGTGAACTGTTAGCTGTTGGTAATGAATATATCATTATCGACTGCTGCAATGATCAAAAGAAACTGTCCGCTATCCAACATAAACTTAAAAGCAGTATGGATTCGCTGGACGAATCTGCACAAAAGGTGCAGGGCAGGCAAGCATTTTTAAGGCGATTTTCTTCAAAAAGGAAAGGGCATAAAGCATGAGTGAACCTGTCCTGATTGGCATTGACCATGGTTATGCCGCAATGAAAACTGCACATTTTTCCTTCCCAACAGGGCTTGTTTCATATGAATATGAGCCATATACGACACAAAATGTGCTTGAATACGATGGGAAATATTATGTAACAGGTACTGGACGGCAGCCTTTACAAAAAGACAAAACTGCTACCGATGATTACTTTTTGTTGACTCTGGCAGCAATTGCAAAGGAAATTGAGTTCCGCAAAATGGAACGGACTGTTACGGTTCTCCTTGCTGCCGGACTTCCGTTGACCAGCTTTGGCAGGGATAAGAAAAAGTTTCAGGAATATCTGATTCGGGGCAGAAAAACTGTGAATTTCCGCTTTGAAAATAAAGATTACACTATCAAAATTGAAAGTGTGACTATGTTTCCGCAGGGATATTCAGCAGTGTTAACGCAAACTGGATTGTTGGACGAACCATCCGTAATTGTTGCAGATATCGGCGGCTGGACGGTGGATTTGATGCGTTTGGATAACCGCATCCCGAATGCAGCAACTTGTCGAAGTCTGGAACTTGGCGTTATCCGTTGTCTGGATGAAATCAGCGAACAACTTCGCCGGACGTTGGGGTTATCTATGACTGCGGCGCAGATTGAAAATGTTTTGCATGGTGGTGTCAGTAATATCGCAGAGCAGGCAAAGGAACTTATTTGCAGGGAAGCGGATTTGTACATACAAAATTTGCTTGCAGCTATGACCGAAAGTGGCTTGGACATTCGGGCGATGCCTGTAATTTTTCTGGGAGGGGGCGCGGCGCTGATCAAGCGTCACGTCCCGTTTACTGATGTTTTTATCCTTGATGATGTGTGCCTGAATGCAAAAGGCTACGAACATCTTGCAGCACAAGTGCTGCGAAACAGCGCGAAAAATGAATAATCGTCAGCGTTTTAATTTAACATTTTCACTGTTAAATCCACAGCATCGAAAAGCATGGAGAATCATATGTGAATTTCCAGAAAGAAAGCGGACTGATGCAGTATGCGAGATGATCTGTGGATATAAAAATCAACAGGAAATGTTAGATAAAATACAGAAAACAATCCAAAATGAATTGAAAAGCGCAACAATTCAGACAGAAAAATGTGAAACAGAACAGACTGAGGATGTTGGAAACGATGTCCTCAGTTTTCTGCTTTCATTGTGAAAAGAAGGGAGGCGTATAAAATCTGATTCGATACTTTGATATGTTTGCGGGAATTGGTGGATTTCGCGCAGGTTTGACCCGCGCAGGTGGGTTTCAATGTGTAGGACACTGTGAAATTGACAAGTTTGCCGAAGCCAGTTACCGTGCAATCCATGACATTCAGAAAGGGGAGTGTTTCTATCCAGATGCCAGAAAAATCGACACAAAAGAACTGCCGGAGTTTGACTTGCTTTGCGGCGGATTTCCATGCCAGGCTTTCTCAATTTCCGGAAAGCGAAAGGGTTTTGAAGATGCAAGAGGCACTTTGTTCTTTGAAGCTGCCAGAGTGCTTAAAGCGCGAAAACCTGCATATTTTCTCCTTGAAAACGTCCCAGGATTGCTGTCACATGACAAAGGCAGGACATTTTCGACCATCCTCGCCACACAGGGTTCCCACAAAGCCTTGGCTTTGTGGGAGAAGGAGCCGCAAGGGAGCGTGTGGAATTTTCGGCTTCAGCCGGAAATGGAACAAAGCGGACTTTGCGGCGACGCGGGGTATGGTGTCGAATGGTGTGTGTGTAACAGCAAATATTTTGGAGTCCCACAGTCCAGGCGAAGGGTGTTCATTATCGGATATCTTAACCCCAAATGTGCCGGAAAAATATTTCCTCTCGCAAAAACAACTGGAAAAGATCTTGTTCAAATCATCGAAGGATCACAAGGTTCCAGAGTCTATGATCCGGAAGGAATAGCGTGTACGCAAGTGTCTCAGGCAGGGGGAATGGGTGGAAAAACCGGGCTTTACTTTATTGATTTGTGCAAAGGAAATCCAAAACAAACTGAAATCGCACGATGCATTACTGCGGATTATGGCAAAGCGCAGGTTTCCAACCGCAAAGGTGAAATGTCTGGTGTTTTGTTTGTCAGAGAGGGAACAAAATGCGGCTATAAAGCTGCAAAATCGGGCGATTCTATCAATTTTAGTTACGCTGGAAATCATTCAAAACGCGGTCGTGTAGGAGATAATATCGCACACACGCTGGACACATCCTGCTTACAGGGTGTTGTTACCAGAACAGGACGTGTTCGGCGCTTAACTCCAGGCGAATGTTTAAGATTACAGGGCTTTGATAAACAACAAATTGACAGGTTATTAGCGATTACTTCGGATTGCCAAGCCTATAAGCAAGCAGGTAATAGTGTTACAGTAAATGTAATTGAAGCTATCGGGCATCGCATTCGTGAAATGGATGAAGAACTGAAACGGGGCGGTGGTTGATGGTTGGAATCAAAGACTAATGCTTCGGCGTGGAAGTTGAAATGACTGGAATCACACGGGAGCAGGCAGCACGGGCACTTGCCGAATATTTTGAAACAGAACCAGAACATACGAGAGGTATTTATGATGCCTGGGAGGTCACTGATCCAGAAGGGAAGGATTGGAAACTGATGAGCGACAGCAGCATTCGCGGCGAACGCAGAACAGATATGGGAGATATGCCCACAGATTCACCGCTATATCGTGTAGAAATGGTTACACCAAAACTTACCTATGAGGAACTTCCAAAATTTCAGGAATGTGTGCGGCGTGTCCGGAAAGCTGGCGCGAAAGTGAACAATTCCTGTGGGCTTCATGTTCATGTAGATGCTTCGAATCATAACCGCCAAAGCCTGAAAAATCTTCTCGGAATCATGTTTTCCAAAGAAGATATCCTGTTTAAGGCGTTAAAAGTTGATGAAAGACGTGCGGAACGCTGGTGTAAAAAAGTTCGTGAACCCATGCTCCGGCAGGCAAGAAAACTTTCTAATGATGAAACACAGAACCTGACCCAACTTGAAAATGTATGGTATGAGGGGTTAGATGGAAGTGCTGACCATTATAACTGGACACGATATCATGCTTTAAATTTACATTCTGTATTTTATCGTGGCACAGTAGAATGGCGATGTTTTAATTCGACCCTGCACGCCGGACGTGCCGCAGCATATGTAAATTTGTGCCTTGCGATTTCTGCTCAGGCGATTGCCCAGCGCAGCACAGTGATGCGCAAAACGCAAAGTGAAAATGAGTTATTCACGTTTCGAACATGGCTGGTACGAATGGGCTTAAATGCTGCAGAATTTAAGAGCACGCGAAACCACTTACTGGCGAATTTGGAGGGCGACAGAGCGTGGCGGTATGATAAAGATCAATACCCATCAGCCAAAAAGAAGAAAAAATCAAGAGAAAGTGAGCGATGAAATGAAAATAAAAATAGAAGAAATGGTACATGAAGGGACTGCGACAGAGATTATGAAGCAGTTTTGGGCGCAGTCATTTGATCCCGGTGAATTTGCCAATGTGGAGAATTATCTGCACTTTTTGCAGGAAAACTTCACAAGAATGACCGATTTACCTTGCGATTTGCCGCAAGGCAGCACCGAACAGCGTGCAAAATGTATGATCATGCAGCTTGCGAAAGTTGGCGCGCTGGAACTGCTGGAGGGCTAAAAAGCATTGGTTCCGGAAAGCTGTCCGCGAAGGAAAAATCTATCATTGACCGCTGCACTGCGCAGGTTTATCACGAATATATCCGCAAGATGTACCAGGGCAAAACGCCAACTTTGCAGGATTTTTATGCGGAACTGCTGCGCCAGCCGGAAAGTGAAGCGCGGGATGTCGCGCTGGCAATTGAACTGTTTACGGAGGGTAGTTTGAACACTTTTGCGAAGCCAACGAATGTAGACACAAATTCACGGATCTTGTGCTATGATATCCGTGATTTAGGCAAACAGCTTTTGCCTGTGGGGATGCTTGTTGTGTTGGACAGTGTATTCAATCGGGTAATCCGGAATAGAAAATTAGGCAAGAATACATATATTTACATTGACGAGATCTATCTATTATTCCAACATGAATACAGTGCGAATTTCCTTTTTACACTGTGGAAAAGGGTGCGAAAATATGGAGCTTGCGCGACTGGGATTACCCAAAACCTGGATGATTTATTGCAGTCGCACACTGCGAGAACAATGTTGGCAAACAGTGAATTTCTGGTGATGCTGAATCAGGCAGCGACAGATCGCGCTGAACTTGCACGTTTGCTGAACATCTCGGATACGCAACTTTCGTATATCACAAATGTCGATTTCGGACATGGCTTGCTGAAATGCGGGAGTGCAATTGTGCCATTTTCGGATAACTTCCCACGGGATACAGAACTGTACAAACTCATGACGACAAAACCGTCTGAAACAGCAAATTGACAGAAAAAGAGCCGATTTCGGCTCTTTTTCATTTGAATGGAGGTGAAAAGCTATCAGTAAAATCAAAGAAAAACCAACAGCAAAAACTGTACTGAAAGAGAAAGCAAAAGCAATTCCAAAGGAAATCATTCGGCGAGGTTTGGAAGATGGAACGGAGCGATTGCGGACACAATTGCGCGATGCAGCACAGGATGGACAACAGGATGAATATGGTGGTGACCAGCTTGAAGATGCTGCCGCGGAAGTGTCCCGGCGGATGGTTCACGGTGCGACAACATTGTTAAAGCAGCGCAAAATAGAGGGAAAAGAACAGACAGAATTGCTTGCAGATTTTCCAAGTGAAACAACATTAGAACATATAGATAGAGAACAATCAGAGCAGGATTTTGATACATCAGAAATCAGGACTGCACCTGCGAAGCAAATGCGTATCAAAACCAAAGAGGTCTATACAAAAAGAGAAAAGTCAAACAGTAGCTGGATAAAATTTATTAATCCTGCTATGAGTATACAACCGGAAGCGCATCCAGAACAGCTGCAAATTAAGACAAAAGAAGCTTATATCAAAAAGAAAATTGCTGCAAAATCTGTTCCGAATGTAAAAACAGATGCTGTCCCACAAAATAAAAATGTTCAGCAGAATGCGCCGCAGAAACAACATATTGACAGGGTGGAAAAGGACATTCAGATACAGGAGCAAGGGCGAAAGCTGGCAATAACAAAAGCAGAAAAGCGGCAGCAGGAAAAAATATTAGATACAACATTACAACAGCCGGATTCAGCAGAAGAATTACCAATTGATAATAAAAATAAAACCGCTTGGGAGGATCATGACATATCAAAATTAGAGCTGGAACCACCGACATTTCCGGCAGAATCTCCATCCCAAAACAAGCAGGTTGAAATTGCTATGCGCAAAGCGGACAGGGCTTCCAAGGGCAAAACCAAGCAAGTCAAGTCACAGCAAAAGTCCACAGAAACCGCCACAGAGGTCAGTCGGGATGATACGCAGATCATAAGGGAAAAGCCGTTAAAATGCGCCCTGAAGCCTGTAATGCGCACTGTAAAAACGGTACATCGTACAACGAAAAAAATCCAACTCGATTCACATAAAATAACATATTCGCCGCAGCAAAAAATCAAGACCAAAGACAATTTCGCAGTCCAATCTGATATCAAAATGGCAGAGCAAACCACCGAAGCAGGACGCAAATTGGCACAGTCGCAACAAGCAGTTAAGACTGGTCAGAAAACCACAAAACGTGTTGAAAATGCTGTGAAAAATACTGTGCAGAAAATCACAAAATCCGCAAAGAATGATGGAAGTTTCATTTTTGCAGCAAGTCTGATTGCAATATTTTCGGTTATTATCATGTGTTTTTGCGGTGCGGCAGCGAATGTGCTGAGCGGCGAAGGAACAACATCACACGCGGAAAGTCCCATCAGCGAAAAAGTCTATGCGTATCAGACAATCATTGCGGAATATGCCGCAAAACATGGTATTTCGGAGTATATCAGCTTAATAGAAGCTGTGATGATGCAGGAATCTGGTGGACAGGGACTTGACCCAATGCAGGCAAGTGAATGCGGTTATAACACGAAATTCGCAAATAAACCCAATGCAATCACTGATCCGGTTTATTCGATTGATTGTGGGATTCATGAACTTGCGGACTGCCTAAAGGCAGCCAGCGTACAGAATCCGTTCGATTTGGAACATATCAAACTTGCTTTGCAGGGTTATAACTATGGTGCAGGTTACATTTCATGGGCACTGCGCAAATATGGCGGTTACACCGAAGCGAATGCTGCAGAATTTCCTGCGAATCAGAAAGCAAAATTAGGCGTTCGCGTTTATGGTGATCCAAAGTATGTACCACACGTTTTGAGGTATTATTCGTACAGTTTGATTGGTGGAGATTTGGTCGGTGGACAAATGATTTTATCTGTTGCGGCAGGTGAAATCGGTTATCAGGAACAGGCTGGCGGTTACACAAAATATGGCGCCTGGTTCGGTGTTCCGAATGGTGCATGGTGCGCGATGTTCACCAGTTGGTGCGCAGAACAATGCGGCTTGATTCAGTCCGGCGCCTGCCCGAAATTATCTGTTTCCAACGATATTATGAACTGGTTTAAGAACAAAAATCAATGGTACGTGGGAGGGACTACGCCGCCTGCTGGCGCGTATATTGTGTTCGATTGGGACAAGGACGGCATTGCGAATCACATTGGATTTGTGGAGTATGTCGAGGATGGACGGGTGCATACCATCGAGGGCAACAGCAGCAATCGCGTCCGCCGCAATTCATACAAACTGGATGATAAAAGAATCATGGGATATGGTATTCCGATGATGTAGAAAAACAACATTTTAACAACACGAAGGGAGCACAAAAATAATAGACCTCTTGCGAAATTAAGCTAAGCGGTCAAAGTTGCAGATGCCAGC
>CAJUDU010000064.1 GCA_910584935.1 uncultured Butyricicoccus sp.
TTTCCTTGGACTGCAATCCTGGTGTACGCATCAATCATTTATTCAGCGCGTACTTGCTGCCGAAAACCTGAAAGAGGCACAAAAAGGCGCATTGTATTGCGCATTCCTTAAAATTATTGGCTTTATGTATCTGGCGCTTCCTGGTGTTATTGCGTTTGCATTGTTCCAAATTCAAGGCGACCAGGTTTCTATGATGGATGAAGCATATCCGCAGCTTGTCAGCCAGGTTATTCCAGCGCCGCTGATGGGGTTCTTTGCCGCAGTTATGTTAGGTGCAATCCTGTCCTCGTTTAACTCTGTGCTGAACTCCGTAGATACCATGTTTACGATGGATCTCTATAAAGAGTTTATAAACCCACAGGCTTCTGAAGAAAAATTGGTCAAAATCGGCAAAAATGTCGGCATCATTTTTGCTGTACTGACCACAATTGTAGGCCCGCTGATTTACTTCTTCCCGGCTGGGCTGAAAACATTCTTGGATTCTTTGATTATGTTGATTGCACTGCCAGTGGTGACGGCAGTATTTGGCGGATTCTTCTTTAAATATCTGCCAAAATATTCAGCAAAAATTATTTTGCTGCTGCACATCATCAGCTATGGCTCATTCTTGCTGTTCCTCAATGACTATGCACATTATTTATATGCGGTATTGGTATTATTGCCGCTTGAATTGTTGATTATGGCATTCTTCAATAGCCGCAATAAAAAGAATGGCAATCCGCCTGCATGGATACAGGAAGATGCTGGCGTAGTCGATTTAACGCCATGGAAATACCGTTGGATTGCAACAGCGCTGATTATTATCTGTGTCATCGTAGTTTATGTTGCATTTTCGCCGCTTGGCATTGGTACATGGGGTTATACACAAGCGTTTTAACAAATAAAAAGACTTTATAGATCCAAATGGGGGCAACGCGCTGGCGAAGCCCCCATTTGTTTTTTATAAGACGCAGAACAGTATATCTTTTATATCAATGAAGATAGAAGAATATAGATAATAAGGTTCGCAATCCCGAAAGAATTAATGTGATTTATCTTTTTGCCTGAATCTCCCGCCAATTCTTACAATTCTCTTGCGTAAGACACCCTAAAATGCTATACTGTATTTTGTAAATTTATCTGTATAGGAGGTGCCACTTGGACAAGAAACTAAAACGAATGATCCAACCTGGATACCACTTCTATTTCGCGATTTTTCTGCTGTTTGCGCTGTCCTGTGCTTATGCCTCATGGGTACATGCTGCAATCGGCATTGCCCTTTTCCTGATGATGTATGTAATCTACCGCCAGCGGGAAAAACGCCGCCGCTTAGAAATGATGCGTTATTTGCAAGGTGTTACGCTGGATGCTGGGCAAACAGCGCGTTCTTCGATTGTAGATTTCCCGCTGCCAACCATGATTGTCCGTGCGTCCACGAATGTGATTTTATGGGCAAATGATGCGTTTTGTGAGGCAAGCGGCCATTGGGATTGTGCCCCAAATGAGCATCTATATGAACTTGCGCCCGATTTGGATACCCATTGGCTGGCAGAAGGGAAAAACCAATATCCAGGGGAAGTGCGTATTGATAAAAACTTTTTTTGGGTTTATGGCAGCTTGATGACCGAAAAAGATGTGGATGAAGTGTTATTGGTATTATATTTTGTACCATGTACGGAATATATCCAGTGCCGTGACCGGTATGCGCTGAGCCGGCCGATTGTATCGATTATTTCCATTGACAACTATGAGGAATTGATGAAAAACGCAAGCGATTCGGAAAAATCCAGTATTCTTGCGGAAATCGACCGGAAAGTTGGTCAATGGGCACAGGATAGCTGTTCACTTTTGCGCAAGTATGACCGGGACAAGTATATTTTCGTGCTCGAAAGCTGTGAACTGACAAAACTTGTTGCCAAAAAGTTCAGCATTTTAGATGATGTGCGTTCCATACAAAGCCGTTCAGGGGTTGTGGCAACATTGTCCATTGGCATTGGCAAGGAAGGCGAAACCTTTGCCGAATGTTTAGACTATGCGGGTGTTGCACTGGATATGGCGCTTTCCCGCGGCGGTGACCAGGCAGTCATCAAGACAAAATATAATTTTGATTTTTATGGTGGGCTGTCCAAAGAACTGGAAAAACGAACCAAAGTAAAATCCCGTGTTATCGCTAATGCGATGATGCAGCTATTTCGCGATTCATCCCAAGTGATGGTTATGGGGCACCAGTCCAGCGATATGGACTCAGTGGGCGCCGCCATCGGTATGGCGTGCGCGGTGCGTGCCCATGGCAAACCGGTACACATTGTTGTGCGCAAAGAACGGACGTTAGCTCGTGAACTGATTGACCGCATAGAAGCCGTGGAAGGGTATGAAGATTTGTTCATGGACCCACAAGAAGCAATGGTACATTGTGATTATAATACCTTGCTGATTGTTGTCGATACCAACCGCCCGGATTATGTGGAATCCCCATCTTTGCTGGCATCAATCAATAAAGTTGCGGTGATTGACCATCACCGCCGTGCGGCAAGCTATATTGAGGATTTTGCGCTGAATTTACATGAACCATATGCGTCATCAGCGTCTGAATTGGTCAGTGAACTGCTCCAATATATGGTGCAGTCTAACGAAATTCGCCGCGAGGAAGCAGAATGCCTGTTGGCTGGCATTTATCTGGATACCAAAGGATTTTCCATTAAAACCGGCGTGCGTACCTTTGAAGCGGCAGCTTATCTGAAACGTGCTGGTGCGGAAATGGTCGAAGTGAAAAAGCTGTTCCAGTCAACGTTCCAGGAATATATGGTTTGCCAGAAGATTATTTCCGCGGCGCATGACTGCGGCGGCGGTGTGATTCTTGCGGTTTCCGCAGAGGAAGTATCTGACCGTGCGCTGGCAGCGCAGGCAGCGGATAATCTGCTGAATATCATTGGTGTGCGTGCCAGCATTGTGGCATTCCGTTCCGGTGAGGATACCATTATTTCTGCCCGTTCGCTTGGACAAATCAATGTACAAATTGTCATGGAAAAACTGGGCGGCGGCGGCAATATCACATCGGCTGGCGCACAACTCCGGGGCATTGCCATGGAAGAAGCTGAACCCCGCATTTTAGATGCCATCAGTGAATATCTGGCGGAAAACGACCGGCCGGATAAAGCATAAAATTTGGAGGTAAAATACCATGAAAGTCATTTTAAAAGCAGATGTAAAAGGCAAAGGCAAAAAAGGCGATCTGATTGAGGTCAGCGAAGGTTACGGACGCAATTTCCTGCTGCCGCGCGGCCTTGCTGACCTTGCCACAGCAGATAATTTGAACCTGAAACGCCAAGCAGATGAAGCGCAGGCGCGCCGGGTTGCCCTTGACCAGCAGAATGCCCATGATATTGCGGCAAAGCTGAAAGAAGTCAAGGTGGAAGTCAAAGCCAAAGGTGGTTCTGGCGGCAGACTGTTTGGCGCGGTGACTGCAAAGGAAATTTCCGAAGCGCTGAAAGCACAGCATGGCATTGAAATCCCTAAGAATAAAATCATGCTGGATGAACAGATTAAGGCATTTGGCACTTATCATGTCAAAGCAAAACTGTATACTGAAATTTCTGGAGAAATACAGGTGCAGGTCGTTGAGGCCTAACCAGATGGGAATGGGCATCTCCCTGCCCATTCCTGTTCTTTTCAGGAGGGGTTAAATGGATGAACTGTTAGCGCGGCAAATACCGCAAAGCACCGAAGCCGAACAGGCAGTTATCGGCTCCATGCTGATTGATCCAGAATGTGTCCCTTCCGTCATTGAGCAATTACACCCGGATGATTTTTATATTGAAGAAAACCGTCGCATTTTTGAAACGATATATTCCATGTTTAACAATGCCATGCGCATTGACGCGGTCACAGTGCTTGACCAGCTAAAAAGCGTGGGTGTATATGACGACGCGGGCGGACGGGCATATTTGATGCAGTTAATGGATATCACGCCGACCGCCGCAGGCGTGCGGGAATATGCCGGTATTGTGCGCGATAAAAGTATGCTGCGCGCCATTGCGGAAGCTGGCGCGGAAATCCAAAAGCTGGCGTTTGAAGGTGCGGGTACCGCTGCTGATATCGCGGAACTGGCAGAGCAGCGCATTTATAATGTGCGGCAGGGACGCGAAATCAAAGGGTTAAGTCATATTAAATCGGTAATTATGGATTTATACGCCCAGCTGGATGAGCGCAGCCGTTCAGACAGCGATATCCCTGGCATTTCCACTGGATTCCCGGATTTAGATCATGCGCTGACCGGGCTGAATAAATCAGATCTCATTTTGGTGGCGGCACGCCCAGGCATGGGCAAAACGGCATTTGCATTGAATATTGCACTCAATGCGGCAAAAGCCTGCAAAAAGGATGTGGCGGTATTCCAGCTTGAAATGAGCAAAGACCAGTTAGCGTCACGGTTTTTGTCCAGCGAAGCGTTAATAGAATCCCAAAAGCTGAAAACTGGCAATCTCCAGGAGGAAGACTGGATTAAAATTGCCCGCGCAACCAATGTGCTGGCAAAAACACGGATTTATGTCGATGATAACCCCGCGATTACCGTGGCAGAAATCAAAGCCAAATGCCGCCGTTTGGGGGATGGTTTAGCGCTGGTTGTCATTGATTATTTGCAGCTGATGCAATCGGGCGGACGGCGTAATGATAACCGCACCCAAGAAGTCGCGGAAATTTCCCGCGGGCTGAAAATCATGGCAAAAGAACTGAATGTTCCAGTTGTTTGCTTATCCCAGCTTTCCCGTGCTGCTGAACAGCGTGCGGATAAAAAACCAATGCTGTCTGATTTGCGTGAATCGGGCGCGATTGAACAGGATGCAGACATTGTCATGTTTATTTACCGGGATGATTACTATAATGAGGAAAGCGAGAACAAAAATACAGCTGAAATTATCATTGCAAAAAACCGCCATGGCGCAACTGGTTCGGTTTATTTGCAATGGATTGGGCAGTATACCACGTTCTCCAGCCAGGATCGTATCCATGGATGAATTTTTGAAAAATATGCGGCAGGCAATTGCAGATTACCAGATGCTCCAGCCCGGCGAAGCTGTACAAGTGGCGTTTTCAGGCGGGGCGGATTCCACAGCGCTGCTGCTTGGTTTGCAGGAATTGGGCTATGCAGTATCTGCCTGCCATTTGCATCATGGCTTGCGCGGCGCGGAAGCCAATCGCGACGCGGCATTTTGTGAGGCGCTTTGCAGCCGCTTGGGTGTTCCCTTTGTGCTGCGCCATGCGAATGCTGCCGCATACGCGGCGCAAACCCATGAAAGTGTGGAAACAGCGGCACGGGTATTGCGGTATGCGTTTTTCGCGGAAGCGGCAAATGGCTGCAAAACCGCAACCGCGCATACGGCAAATGACAATCTGGAAACCATGTTGTTCCATTTGGCGCGGGGCACGGGGCTGCAAGGGCTTTGCGGTATCCCGCCAGTGCGCGGCGATATTATCCGCCCATTGATTTTATGTACGCGAGTGCAGGCAGAAGCGTTTTTAGCGGTGCGCGGACAGGGTTTTGTGACCGACAGCACCAATCTTTCGGATATTTATACCCGCAACCGGATTCGCCATGGTGTGGTGCCAGTGCTGGAAGCACTGAACCCGGCGGCGGCGGATGCCGCCGCCGGATTGGCGGCGCGGCTGCGGCAGGATGAGGCCTGCCTTGCCGGGCAGGCTTCCGCCCTGCTGGACGCCGCCGCACGGCAAGGGGGCTGGCTTGTCCAGCCCTTGCACGGTGCGCACCCAGCTGTGCGCACCCGTGCGCTCCGCCAGGCGTGCGCACACAGCGGCGTGCCGGCGCGCGATTTCACCGCGCGCCATACCGCCGCGCTGGAGGGCTTGCTGCAAGCAGCAAGCCCCTCCGCCAAGGCGGATTTGCCAGGCGGCTTCGCCGCCTGGCGCGAATATGACTTACTAAAGATTGGCCGTTGGCAGGCGCCGTCAGGATATTTGGAACAGAAAATTTCCATCCCATTTGATGGCAGTCTTGGTGCGGGCATGGCGCGTGTACGAATTTCCCGTACTTCTAAAAAAGTTTTTTACAAATCATTCAATACTTTTTACGCAAATTGTGATACAATAGATATGGCTACCCTTGTCCTGCGCACCCGCCGCACAGGCGACCGCCTGCGGCCTCACGCGAACAGCGGCAGCAAGACATTAAAAAAATTGATGATAGACCGCAAAATCCCAAGTGCCCAGCGCAGCAGGCTTTGTGTGCTTGCTGATAAAAATGGTATTATTGCTGTGCAGTCCATCGGAATGGATGCCAGCCGCTGCCAGTCTGGCAGTGATGTTTATGAAATACGGTTTGAGGGGTAATTTTTATGACAAATGATATCCGTGAGATTTTGCTCACAGAAAAAGAACTCGCGGCCAAGGTGGCAGAGCTTGGCGCACAAATTACACGGGATTATTCTGGAAAAGGGTATTCCGGTGAACGTCCAATTATTGCAAGCGTCTTAAAGGGCAGCTATGTCTTTATGGCGGATTTGACCCGCTGCATTAAAATCCCTTGCGATATTGATTTTATGGTGGTATCCAGCTATGGGAAATCCGCCAAAACCAGCGGGGAAGTGCAGATTATCAAAGATATTGGTCAAAAAATTGATGGGCGTGACCTGATTATTGTCGAGGATATCCTGGACAGCGGCGTTACCCTTAGTTATCTCATGCGTGTGCTCAAAGCACGCGGCGCAAATTCTATCCGCCTATGCACCTTGCTTTCTAAACCAGACCGGCGCAAGGTGGATGTCCCTATTGATTATCTGGGCTTTGAAATCCCTGACGAATTTGTTGTGGGATATGGCCTTGATTATGCGGAACGCTACCGCAATTTGCCATATATCGGCATTCTAAAGCCCGAAGTATATGGCGGCTGAATGCCAAATAAAAAGGAAGGTGTCCCCTATTGAAAGGTAAAATGAAAGGCTTTGGCCTTTACTTGCTGATCCTGCTGGTGCTGCTTGCCGCGGCAACCGCGGCGCTCAGCCAAAATTCCAAAACCCGCCAGGTGATTTATTCCGATGTGCTGACTTATTTTCACAACGGTGAAGTCATGGAATTTTCCGTGGATGATAATGTCCTCCATGCGAAACTGCGCAGCGGGGAAACATTCCAGTATACCATTGCGGATATGAATCTGTTCTATTTTGATCTTGGTGATACCATTTTAGAGCAGCAGAAATCCGGCACACTGGAAAAAATTGATTATACCACCCGCGAAATCCCATGGTGGATGGGGCTTGTGCCATATCTGATTATTATTGTCCTAATGGGGCTGTTCTGGTATTTTATGATGAACAAGCAGGATGGCGGCGGCAGAGGCCCAATGCAGTTTGGGCGCGCCCGCGCAAAACTTGCCCAGGATGATAAACGCAAAGTCACATTTAACGATGTGGCAGGCGCGGATGAGGAAAAAGCAGAACTTCAGGAAATTGTGGAATTTCTGAAAAACCCACAAAAATTTGTCCAGCTTGGCGCACGCATCCCCAAAGGCGTACTGCTGGTAGGCCCTCCAGGCACAGGTAAAACGCTGATTGCAAAGGCAGTTGCCGGCGAAGCCGGCGTGCCGTTCCTATCGATTTCTGGTTCGGATTTCGTCGAATTATATGTCGGCGTTGGTGCGTCCCGTGTGCGTGACCTGTTTGAACAGGCAAAGAAAAATTCCCCTGCGATTGTTTTCATTGATGAAATCGACGCAGTTGGGCGGCAGCGCGGCGCAGGTTTAGGCGGCGGTCATGATGAACGCGAACAGACCCTTAACCAGTTGCTTGTCGAGATGGATGGCTTTGGTGCAAATGAAGGCGTAATTATTATCGCGGCAACCAACCGTCCGGATATTCTCGACCGTGCGCTATTGCGTCCAGGACGTTTTGACCGGCAGGTATATGTCGGTGCGCCGGATGTCAAAGGGCGTGAGGAAATTCTCAATGTCCATGCGCGCAACAAGCAGTTTGACCCAGATGTAGATTTCAACTCAATCGCCAAAGGCACAGTCGGCATGACAGGTGCAGATTTGGAAAATCTGCTCAATGAAGCGGCATTGCTTGCGGCGCGGCGCAATAAAAAACTCATCACCAATGATGAGATTGAAGAAGCGCTGCTCAAAGTGGAAATGGGTCCCGAAAAGAAAAGCCGTGTGGTCAGCGAAAAGAAAAAGCGTATTATTGCGTTCCATGAAGCTGGGCACGCTGTGGCGCATCACGCCATGGGTACTTTAGACCCAATTCACTATATTACCATTATCCCGCGCGGCGGCGCAGGCGGTTTTACCATGTGGCGTCCGCAGGAAGAAAGCGGTTTGGAATCCAAAGGCTATTTTGAGGACAGCATTGTCACTGCGCTTGGTGGCCGTGTTGCTGAGCAGCTTATTTTCCACGAAATCACAACCGGTGCTTCCGGCGATATCCGTCAGGCAACAGCCATGGCGCGCGCAATGGTGGTCAACTATGGCATGAGTGATAAAATCGGCACAGTTGACTATGGCGACAGCGGTGAAGTGTTTATCGGGCGTGATTTTGGCGCAACCCACAGCTATTCTGAAAATAAAGCAGCGGAAATTGATGCCGAAGTCCACCGTATTATTGATGAAGCATACAGCCGCTGCACAAAAATCCTGACCGAACATGATAAACAGCTTCATGATGTGGCAGAATATTTGCTGCGCAATGAAACCATGGATGGTGATACGTTTATCAAACTGTTCAATGGGGAAAGTGTGCCGGATAAGGTTGCAAATGTTGCAACAGCGGAAGAGCTTCGCCATACTCCAGGCATAGATGATACCGTAGAATTACAGGATAAAAATGAAAACAGCCTCCCGCATTGATGCGAAGGCTTGCAAAAATCCCTTTGTGGCAGCATATTTGCCGCAAAGGGATTTTTTTCAAATCGGTCATTCATCCCGTTTCAGCAACTGTTAAACCTTACTTTGTTGAAAAGCATTTAAAGATACGGTATACTGGTAATCAGGATAGGCAGGTCTTGGTCTGTTCAAAAATAGAAAAAGGGGATGTACAATTCATGTTTTGTGCAAAATGTGGGCAGCAGATGCCCGATGGGACAAAGTATTGTCCGCGCTGCGGGGCGCCTGCGAGCCGTCCGGCGCCGCGTACCATGCAGGCAAGCTATTCGCCTGTCCAGGGCAGCCAGCCAGCGCCAAACCTGGCACAGGCTGCGTCAGCCCGTTCTGGAAAAAGTATTTTCCGTATTATTTTGATGGTCTTTGGGCTGCTGCATATTGTCATTGCGTTTGTCGCTTCATATGGCAAGCTGCATTATCAAATTGCCCAACTGCTGGATATGGCAAATCAAATGGATATGCGCCAGTATCTGCCATCAAGCCTTGCGAGAGTGGGCAGTGCGATCCCAGAACGACTTACGGCGTTTAATGCCGCACGGTTGATGTTGGCAACTGGTGAGGATTACGCTGGGATTTCAGCAGTTATTCTCATGCTGCCTGTGGTATTGGGGATTTTATTTATCCTGCTCAATGTCATTGGCAAGAAAAAAGGCAGTTATATCTTTACATTTCTGCTGTCACTTGTGGCATGGGGCGATTATGGCTTTATCAGTCTGCTGCTTTCTGACCTCGACCGCTATTACGAGATAGGCAGTTTAAGTCTTGTGGTCATGTTTTTGAGTGTCATCCAGCTTGTGCTTGCGTTGGTTGCCTGCTTTGTGGATAAATCCGCACGGAAAATCAATCAGCTTCCACGACAATAAATCAGGAAAAGGAGTTTTTGCAAATGAAAAAATATGGACTGCGCAAGGTGATTGCGCTCACGTTAGCAATGGCATTATGTATCGGGCTGCTGCCTGCCGCGCTTGCGGTCAATTCTGTGATGCTGACAAAAGATAACGCAAAGCTGATTGGAAGCGCATATTATGATGCAACAAATGATCTATTTGTTTTGACGGAGGAAAGCTATAACAAGAACGGCTCGGTATGGCTTGATCAGGTGAACTGTAATGGTGATTTTACACTTTCACTGGAGTTCTATACAGGTCATGAAGAGCGCGAAAACGGTGCGGATGGCATTTGTGTTGCGTTTTATGCTGACAGCAATGCTAAGACTTCAGGTCTTGGTTATCAGGGCTGCGGTGGTTATGCTGTCGAGATTGATACATATCAAAACGGTTATGACCCTGCATATAACCACATTGCGATGATTCAGAACGACATTAGCAAACATTTGCAGGTAGCGGACGCTACTGCATTTACAGAAGATGGGAAATGGCATCAGCTCCGCATTGCAACCCGGAATCAGGTATGCACTGTGTTTGTTGACGGTGCGCAAATGCTTGAAATGGATGGTATTGCAGCGGATAAAAAATATAATTTCGGTTTTACGGCGGGAACTGGCGGCAGTTGTAATTATCAAGCCGTCCGAAATGTTGTATTGGATGAAGCGGTCTGGCAGGAACCGGAACCGGTGAAGGGCACATTCAATGGGCATGAATATGCGGTTTATAACAAAGGCATCACTTGGGCACAGGCAAAAAGCGCCTGTGAAGATGCTGGCGGGCATTTGGTGACCATTGGTTCGCAGGAAGAACAGGATTTTGTTTGGAGCCTGATAAAAGACAACGAAAAAGAAGGATACTGGATTGGTTTATCCGATACCGAAACAGAAGGGACATGGAAATGGGTAACAGATGAACCTGTGAAATATACCCATTGGGGCAGCACCCAGCCAGATGACCAGCGAAGCAATGGCGGCGAGGATTTTGTTGGCATCAGCCGGTTAAACAAAAGCTGGGCAAATGCGAGCTATTGGAATGATTTTAATGAAGATGGCGTAGATATTGGCATCAGTGGGTTTGGCTATATCTGTGAATGGGGTGTTGATGACCCGGAACCCGAACCAGAACCTGAGAAAAAACCGGAACCTGAGCCAGAACCTGAACCTCAAAAACCTGCCAGCAAAGATACGACGTCTTTTGGTTCCCATGTATCAGAATGGGCAGCCGATGAAATGGAAAAAGCCTATGAAATGAAACTGATTCCAGAAAAACTGGTTGGTGAGGATTTGACCCGTCAGATTAACCGTGCAGAATTTGCAGCCGTTGCGGTAAAAACATTTGAGTCGCTTTCCGGCGGCAAGGCAGTGCCGATTATTAACAATCCATTCACTGACTGCAATGATACTGAGGTCCTTAAAGCATATAGCATAGGCGCGGTAAAAGGCATTTCAGATACGCAGTTTTCACCAAATGCCTTGTTAAACCGTGAACAGGCTGCCGCAATGCTGACCCGTGTATTCAAACGCATTACCATTGCAGGCTGGACACTGGACACAGACAGTCAGTTTACTTTGCCATATACAAAACCGACAGCGTTTGCCGACGATAGGGATATTTCCGGTTGGGCAAAGGACAGTGTTTACTTCATGGTGGCAAATCAAATCATCAGCGGCACAGGGAATAATAAATTTGCGCCGAAAAATACCACCACAGCACAGGAAGCGCAAGGTTATGCCAATGCAACCCGTGAACAAGCGCTTGCAATTGCAGTGCGTATGGTAGAAAATCTGGGAGATTAACAATAATCTTGATATCATAGAGAAGCGCCTGATGATTCATAGGAACACAGGTGCTTTTTCCTATTGTAAGGTGGGGGTAACGATTCTGAATTGCTCTTTTTCATATGAAAACCATAGAAATCGTGCGGATGATATGATATACTGAATGGAAAAGGGAAGGTTTGCGGAAAATAAAAGCATTTCCGCAAGGGAAATAAGGTAAAGGAGTTTGCAAACCATGAAAAAACGGATTTCAGCAGCAGTTTTGGCAATTTGCTTTTCGCTGCTGGCTGGTACGGCATCCGCATATGACGGCATGGAAAACCGTCCGCTGATTGCAACCGACAGTAAAATCACCACTGGAGATCAAAACCCTGTGGTTACGGTCACCACAAGCAATGCAAGATTTGCAGCGGAAGCTTTGCCGCTGGATCGCTATGAGATTTACAACGCAAATACAGAACTAACATTGTCTTCTGTGACACAGGACAACGATACCCATTTAACCTTTCAGTTTACGGGGACGGCTGCGGTGCCCGGCAGCTATTTAAGCATCCATATTCCAGCGGAAGGTTTTGCCCAAAGTGACATGGAATATTTAGATTCTAATTTGCTGTATGTTTATGTGTTGTCTTTGGATGGCACCATTCCAGAAGGGGCAGATACAAACCCCGGAACGCCCAATATCACCATACCAGTGGAATCAGATGCGGAAATTGGGCATTTGGAAAGTGTAGATACTATTATCACCCGTGATTTTGAGGAAATTACCATTTCGGGCACTGGGGAATGTTATTTGCAATCCATGCTCAAAGAAGATAAAACTTATGCCGATTGGATAGACCGGATTGATATCCCGGATTATGCTTCTGGATTTTATCACACCCTCGCGGAAAATTCGGACAAAACAAATCTTTCGGACTTGCTGGTCAAAGATGATTATTATACCATTCAGCCAGCAGCCGCCGCCCCGCAAAGGCAAAGCTATGAAGTGACTGCGGCACAAACCGTCCAGTTTGCAATACCGGACGCATTTGCCGGGGCTGACAGCAACCCCCTTGCAAACCCTGATTATTTTACCGATGATAAATATAACACAGTGGATATCACTGAAGCAGATAAAAATATCAATTATCCGGCATTAAAAGCGGGGGAAGTGGTCATGACACCTAATTTTAATGGGATTTATGTGACCAAAGTTAAAAAAACCGATAATCCTTCTTATGAAGCAAACCGCAAAGATGCCTGCACTTATATTTCGGCGGCGTTCCATGCGTTTGACCGTGACCATCCGGAAGTATTTTGGCTGAGCGGAGTTTCTAAGGAGCCCCTGATTTAATCCTCCATGAGTCAGAAAGGTGTGGTATAATAGG
>CAJUDU010000065.1 GCA_910584935.1 uncultured Butyricicoccus sp.
TATGAAGATGACCATATCCTTGCCATTGACGAAGCGGAAACTGCCCGCCGTGAATATGACCTGCAAGTCAGGTTTGAACGCTTGCTTGGCAAGCGCGATTTGTAAAGTAAAAAAATACTATTTTAATAAACCCCAAAGGAAGGAATACCAATGCAGAAGAAACCCTTTGTGACCCTTTCCCAAGTACAGGAAATGGCCCGCATCTATCCCACCCCGTTCCATCTTTATGATGAAAAAGGCATCCGCGAAAATGCACGCCGTTTGTATCAGGCATTTGCATGGAACAAAGGCTTTAAAGAATATTTCGCTGTAAAAGCAACACCAACCCCTCGCCTGCTGCAAATCCTCAAGGAAGAAGGCTGCGGCGTGGACTGCTCCTCGCTGACTGAACTAATGCTTAGCGAAGCCTGCGGCTTTAACGGACAGGAAATTATGTTTTCCTCCAATGATACCCCAGCAGAGGATTTCCAGCTTGCCGAAAAACTCCATGGCACCATTAATCTTGATGATATTACCCATATCGAGTTCCTCGAAAAGGCAATCGGGCATATCCCAGAACGTATCTGCTGCCGCTACAACCCCGGCGGGATGTTCACCCTTGGCGAAAGCGAAGAAGGATTCCAGGTGATGGACAACCCTGGCGATGCCAAATATGGCATGACTCGTGCCCAAATGACCGATGCGTTCCGCATTTTGCAGCAAAAAGGCGCAAAAGAATTCGGTATCCACGCGTTTCTTGCTTCTAATACAATTTCTAATGAATATTACCCCGCCTTGGCACGTATTCTGTTCCAAACTGCGGTAGAACTGAAAGCCGAAACCGGTGCGCATATCACATTTATTAACCTTTCTGGCGGCGTTGGCATCCCCTACCGCCCAGAACAGCCCGAAAATAATATCGCTGCCATTGGTGAAGGTGTGCGCAAAGCTTATGAGAAAATCCTTGTCCCGGCTGGCATGGATGATGTTGCCTTATATACCGAACTGGGGCGCTATATGCTTGGGCCTTATGGCTGCCTTGTCACCAAGGCAATCCATGAAAAGCATACCTACAAAGAATATATTGGCGTGGACGCTTGTGCTGCCAACCTGATGCGCCCAGCAATTTATGGCGCTTACCACCATATTACGGTACTGGGCAAGGAAGACGCCCCTTGCGACCATTTATATGATGTCACCGGCTCTTTGTGTGAAAACTGCGATAAA
Organism: uncultured Butyricicoccus sp.; assembly: GCA_910584935.1. GTDB lineage: Bacteria > Bacillota > Clostridia > Oscillospirales > Butyricicoccaceae > Butyricicoccus_B. Next base: position 1,207 of record CAJUDU010000065.1, read on the forward strand.
TTTGCGGTTGACCGGATGCTTCCCCAAATCAATACTGGCGATTATCTTGTCATCCATGACACTGGTGCGCATGGTTTTTCCATGGGCTATAATTATAATGGTAAACTGCGTTCCGCCGAAATTTTGCTCCGTGAAGATGGTTCTGCTGAAATGATCCGCCGCGCAGAAACCCCAGAAGATTACTTTGCAACTTTGGATATAACCGGAATTTTCAACCGGTAAATTGTATGGCATATACAAGGGGCAGCCCAATATGCTGCCTCTTTTTTTCTCGAATCTGGCAATTTACCCTTTTCAATTTGGTTTTGCAGTGTTATACTATTGATAAATGATTTTCCGGGACTGCCCCCGGCAAATGGAAAGGAGCTTCATTCTGATGGGTTTTATGGACAATTTACAGAATTTCGTCCGCATTATCACCGGCGACGACGAAGAAGAGGAATATTACGAAGATACCAGACCTGTTGTCAGTGCGCCCAGGGATATCTATGCAACAGCAAGCACCGCTTCCACAGCGCCGGATTATGCTGCTTATTATGAAAATCTGCCAGCACAGCAGCCAGCCCCAGAACCAGAACCGGTTCCGGACCCTGTTGTGGATACAATTGCACTGCTCCGCCCGGAATCGCTGGAATCCGTCCGCGATGCTGCGGATCACTTGGTGCAGAACCATGCAATTATCTTAAGCCTCAAACATACCGATGCGGCACTGGCGCGCCGCTGGATGGATTACCTCAGCGGCACAACCTATACACTCGGCGGCAAGATGAACCGTATTGCAGCCTATACTTACCTGTTTACCCCGGAAAAAGTTGAGCTGGTTGCCGGCTTTGACGGCGGTAAAACTGAACCTGAGAAAACCGGAAAACCAGAAAAGTGACATAAAAAATGCCGTCCAGTCCATGTGAAATTTGCGCGGATGGCTTTTTTTATCCGAAAAAACCGGTGCCCTTTCTTGACGAAACTGCCCGGAATTGCTATAATAGTTTTTGTGAGTAACCCAGGCAGTCGCGTGCCGGCGCTGACCGGTATGAGGAAAGTCCGGGCTGCACAGGGCAAGGATAGCAGATAACGTCTGCCGGGGGCGACCCTAGGAATAGTGCAACAGAAATATACCGCCGGCTTTTGCCGGTAAGGGTGGAAAGGCGAGGTAAGAGCTCACCATGCCCCATGGTAACATGGGGGATCTGTAAACTCTATCCGCAGCAACGTCAACCGGGGCTATGGGCTGCCCGCCCGCTCCAACCGACGGCTTGAGGCATATGGCAACATATGTCCCAGATAGATGATTGCCAAATACAGAACCCGGCTTATAGGGTTGCTCATAACCAGCAGGAAACTGTCCTCATCCCTAAATGGGCAGTTTCCTTTTTCATACGCCAGAACAAAGGGTGATTATGGATGTATTGGAGAGATAAAATCGAAGTCCTGCGCAGGCGGATATTTGAAGTGATTGAAGTTGCCAAAAAAGATGACCCTGCCAGTGTGATTTATGATACCTACATGATGATCGTTATTCTTGTTTGTATGGTACCGCTTGCTTTTAAGAGAAATTCCGGGTTTTTTGCTTCCATTGACTGGGCTGCAACCATCATCTTTATCATTGACTATGCCTTGCGTGTATGGACTGCCGACCTCAAGCTGGATATGGGTTCGGCTTCCCATATTGCTTATCTCTTTACCCCAATGGCTATTATTGATTTGCTTGCCATTTTGCCATCCATCGCGGCTATGTCCTCCGCATTCCGCATTGCCAAGCTATTCCGTTTGTTCCGTTCCTTCAAAATGTTCCGCTATTCGCGCAGTATCTCGATTATTGCGAATGTCATCCGCTGCCAGAAATCACCCCTTACCGCTGTTGCCACGATGGCAATCGCTTATATCCTGATTTCTGCCCTTGTCATTTTCAATGTGGAACCCGATACCTTCCATACCTTTTTTGATGCCGTTTATTGGGCGACTGTTAGCCTGACCACCATGGGCTATGGCGATATCTACCCAGTGACAACCATCGGGCGGATGGTCACGATGGTTTCTTCATTTGTCGGTATTGCTATTGTTGCCCTGCCTGCCAGTATTATCACAGCTGGCTATATGGATAATCTTCATACAGGCGATAAAACTGAACAGCCGCCGTCGGTAAAGGATGAAGATGATCCGCCTGCGGATAAAAACAGATAAAAATTTCAAAAAAAACTGTTGACCTGGAACCTGCACCATGCTATAATAAATACACCTATGCAGGTTCTTTTTTTTGCGCCGATTTCGGCAGGTGCCGTGCGGCTGGATCTGCAAAGGGAGGCAGACAATCCCCCTTTGCGGGGAATCATCAGGTTTTCCCATGTGGACAAAGCCTAAAAATTAAGGAGGTGCCGCTATTATGCGCGTTAGAGTAACGCTCGCCTGCACAGAATGCAAGCAAAGAAATTACAACACGATGAAAAACAAGAAGAACGATCCCGACCGTCTTGAGATGAATAAGTATTGCCGTTTCTGCAAGAAGCATACGCTGCATCGCGAGACCAAGTAAACCCGCGGAGAAAGGAAGTACGCTTTCATGGCAGAGCAGGAAAAAAACACTCCCGCTGAAAAGAAGCAGCCCAAAGCTGCAAAAAAGCCGTCCATCTTCGCAAGGATGGGCAAATGGTTCCGCGAACTGAAGGGCGAATGTAAGAAAATCGTCTGGCCCAGCCGCCAGCAGACTACCAATAATACCGCCGTTGTGCTGGCTTCCTGCCTGATTATCGGCGTTTTTATCTGGGTGCTGGATGCTGTGTTCCAGTTCGGTGTTTCCGCCCTCATCGGCTGATTTGAGAGGGTAATTTGAATGTCAGACGCCGCAAAATGGTATGTGGTACACACATACTCAGGCTACGAAAACAAAGTAGCTTCATCGATTGAAAAAGCGGTGGAAAACCGCAAACTGCATGACCTCATCACAGCTGTCAATATCCCGGTTGAGCGCATCACCGAAATCAAGGACGGCAAAGCCCGCGAAGTAGAACGCAAACTCTTTCCCGGCTATGTCCTTGTCAAAATGGTGCTGACCGATGAAAGCTGGTACCTGGTGCGCAATACCCGCGGCTGTACCGGCTTTGTTGGTCCTAATTCCAACAAACCATTGCCCCTTTCTGATGAAGAAGTGGCAAAAATGGGCGTGGAAAAACGCGAAACCGAAATCAATTATGCCCTTGGTGACAGCGTTCGCGTCATTGACGGGCCGCTTTCCAGTTTTATCGGCGTGGTCGATGAACTGGAACCGGACAAAAATAAAGTCCGCGTCATTGTATCTATGTTTGGCCGCGAAACACCAGTTGAGCTTGAACTTGACCAGGTGGAAACTTTAGACGAGTAACTCCCCTGTTTATTGGGAACACCGCGGCTTTTTATGATGTTACCTGCCCCATCCCCTTTTGGGAAAGCGGCAGCGTGGGAGAGCCTGCCCCCTTTACCCGGCAGAGCTCGCCAGCCACCACATTGATTTAAGGAGGAAACCTCAACCATGGCACAGAAAGTAGTAGGCTATATCAAGCTCCAGATCCCAGCAGGCAAGGCAACCCCTGCCCCCCCGGTAGGTCCTGCACTGGGTCAGCATGGCGTGAATATCATGGCCTTTACCAAGGAGTTCAACGAACGCACCAAGAATGATGCTGGTCTTATCATTCCAGTCGTCATCACTGTTTACGCTGACCGCTCCTTCAGCTTTATCACCAAAACTCCCCCGGCACCTGTCCTGATTAAAAAGGCTTGCAAGATTGAATCTGGCTCCGCTGTTCCGAATAAGACAAAGGTTGCCACAATTTCAAAAGCTGACGTCCAGAAAATCGCGGAAATGAAAATGCCTGACCTCAACGCCGCTTCCCTTGAAGCCGCAATGAGCATGATTGCAGGCACTTGCCGCTCAATGGGCATCACCGTTGGGGACTAATTCTGAAAACCAGGTTTTTTTATGACGGCAGCTTTATGGCTGCCCAGTGGGAGGGTAATTCCCGCAGTACCACTCAAGGAGGATAATTATTGTGCGCAAAGGTAAAAAATATGTTGACAGCGTAAAGCAGATCGACCGCAGCAAGCTGTATGATCCTGCTGATGCGCTGTCCACCGTGATTTCCACAGCGAAAGCAAAGTTTGACGAAACGGTTGAACTTCATGTAAAATTGGGCGTTGACTCCCGCCACGCAGACCAGCAGGTTCGCGGCGCTATCGTCCTGCCCCATGGCACCGGCAAACAGGTACGTGTGCTGGTATTCGCAAAAGGTCCGAAGGCTGATGAAGCCGCAGAAGCTGGCGCTGAATTTGTTGGCGCAGAAGATATGGTTGCCCGTATCCAGAACGAAAACTTCTTTGATTATGATGTTGTCATTGCAACCCCAGATATGATGGGCGTTGTTGGTCGTCTGGGTAAAATCCTTGGCCCGAAGGGCTTGATGCCAAACCCCAAGGCTGGCACCGTTTCTATGGATGTTGGCAAGGCTGTCCGTGAATCTAAAGCCGGTAAGATTGAATACCGCCTGGATAAGACCAACATTATCCACTGCCCGATTGGCAAGGTATCTTTTGGTCCGGAAAAACTGGCGGATAACTTCAATGCTCTGATGGGTGCTATCATCAAGGCTAAGCCAGCAGCTGCAAAAGGGCAGTATGTCCGTTCCTGCGTTGTTGCATCCACCATGGGTCCTGGCGTCAAAATCAACGCTGCAAAACTGATGGGCTAATCATTTTCTACCATATGCAAAAAACACCGTTCCAACGTCTGGACGGTGTTTTTTTGCGCTTAGGGCGCTGAAAAATCCTGTTCTTGCAGCCAGTCCATAAATGACATCAAAAGTTCCAGTTTGCGCTTGTCAAAGCCTTGGACGCGCTCAGCAACCTGCCTTGCCAACACCTCTCCTTCCCCGTTGCGCGTCCCCAGCAGAAACATATCTGGTGTTGCATCTAATGCGCTGCAAATGCGAAGCAGCACATCAATACTGGGTATGGATTTTGCGTGCTCAATGTTGGAAAGGTAATTGCTGTTGATTTCACAGCGCTCGCAGACTTGTGACTGACGCAGCCCTAAAAAACGGCGCCGACTGGCAATCCGTCTGCCGATTTCCTGATAATCTATCCCCATTTTATCACCCTGCCTGTATTGTACGCAGTTTTCCCGCAGATTGGAATAAGCTATAAATATAAAAATACACTTGACATATGTATTATTGCGTTTTATAGTATAAATATATATTTATAGATTGTATTTTCTCAGGAGGGATATTGAATGACTTATCAGCAATGGCTGGAACTGTACCAGAAATGGGCGCAAGAGCATCCGGAAAATCCAATTTGCCCGTTGCCATTTGATGCATGGCTGCCGATTGTATTTGCAGGCGCACAATATGCCGAGCTGAAAAACGGAAGATAACCACACTCTGAAAGCCATCCTATATAGTTCTGTATTTATAGATATTTCTTCTTAATACTTATCGTATTTTGAATAATACCTATTGTATGGTTATGCTAATACCAAAGGACGCAAAGGATGGTACCCTATGTTTCAAAGTATCAATGTTGGTTTCAGAATACGGTATTTTCGGCAGCTCCGCAACTGGAGCCAAGAAAAATTAGCACTTCAAGCTGGTATAAACCCTGCTTTTTTGGGACATTTGGAACGTGGGCTGAAAAGCCCGACAATCTCAACCTTAGAAAAAATTGTTTCTGCTCTTGAAATCACATTCGCAGAATTTTTTGCCGACGAAACTGGAATATCTGATTTAAAAAAGAGTGAAATCCAACGAATTGAATATGCAGTGCGGGATTTGGATGCAGATTCAATTGCAAAAATCGCAGATATTGTCCAACAGATTGTGGAACTGAGAGGCTGATATATCAGCCTCTTTTTCTTGACTTCTTATAGATATTTAGTTATAATACTTATAGATATTAAATCGAGGTGATGATATATGGCTGGTCTTTGGGATGCTATTCTTGATGCTCTTTTAGGATTTTCCGAATATGCAAACAAGAAGGTTGAATGCGAGAATAAACGCAAAGAAAAAATCAGGCGTGAGTTGCAAGATAAAAAACGTAATGAAAATAAATAAGTGAGGTATGTAAAATGGGACTTAACTCAAACCACCTTAACGAAGATGGATATGCTCTGTGCGTGTCCTGCCGGAGAAAACACTTTATACGTGATATGGATCAATGCCCTATCTGTAATAAATGGGTTTGCCACGAATGTGGTACTTACTTAAAGCAAGGCTATCATGGCGCTTATGGTTATTTCTGCAAGCGTTGTATGATAAAAATCCGCCGTGAAGGATAAATTTCAAAAAAGCCTTGACAAACCTATTTCCGTGGTTTATACTGTAATAGCTTGGTCAAAGACAGCAGGTTCGCCAAATGGCGCTAATTGCTTCCCGCTCCCTGCCGAGGTCAGTGCACAATCCTTTTGTTTTTGTGTGTCCTCTTGTGTCTTTGTACAAGAGGGCACTTTATTTTTAGTGGAGGTGAAACAAGATGCCGAATGCAAAGGTTCTGGAAGAAAAGAAGGCTCTGGTTGCTTCTCTGGTAGAAAAAATTAAGAATTCCCCTGCGGGCGTTCTGGTTGACTATAAGGGCATTAACGTTGAAGATGACACCAAGCTCCGTCGTGAGCTGCGTGCCGCTGGCGTGGATTATGCCGTTATCAAAAATACCATGATCCGCTTTGCCGCAAAGGAATTGGGCTTTGAACTGTTTGAGGAACACCTCAATGGTACCACTGCCCTGGCAATCAGCACCAATGATGATGTTGTTTCTGCTGCAAAAATTCTTAATGAATATGCCAAGAAGCATGACAACTTCAAAATCAAAGCCGGTTACCTGGAAGGCGAAGCAATCCCTGCTTCTGAAGTCCTGAAGCTTGCCGAAATGCCAAGCCGCGAAGGTCTTATTGCCCAGGTACTGTATGGCTTCAACTTCCCGATTACACAGCTTGTTATCGCGCTGGATAATATCGCGAAGAAAACCGAGGATGGCGAAGCGCTCGTATCTACCCTTGTAGCCCCGAAGGAGGCTGCCGCAGAAGAAACTGCTGCGGAATAAGGATTTTATAATCCTATCTTTTTACTTTTGAATTTAACTAATTGGAGGTTTACTACCATGACTGTTGCTGAAATTATGGAAGGCGTAAAAGGCCTGAAAGTTCTGGAACTTGCTGAACTGGTTAAGGCTCTGGAAGAAGAATTTGGCGTATCCGCAATGCCTGTTGCTGTTGCTGGCGCTGCTGGCGGCGCTGCTGCTCCGGCTGAAGCTGAACAGACCGAATTTGATGTTGAACTGACTTCTGCTGGTTCTTCTAAGATTGGTGTTATCAAGGTTGTCCGTGCTATCACTGGTCTTGGTCTGAAGGAAGCAAAAGAAAAGGTTGACGGCGCTCCGTCCATCATCAAAGAAGCTGCTTCTAAGGAAGAAGCTGAATCCATCAAGGCTCAGCTCGAAGAAGCTGGCGCTCAGGTAACCCTGAAGTAATTTTCCCGTGTACACAAAACGGACAGGTTTTTTCGTGCCTGTCCGTTTTTTACGTTCCATATTATACAAAAGGGGGAATGTTGGATGTCTTTTAGCAGCCCTGGTTTTATCTTCTTATTCCTGCCCGTCCTTTTCGCCGTTTATTTCCTAATCCCTGCCAAGCTGCGCGAAGTGCGGAACCTTGCTTTGCTGCTGTTCAGCTTGTTCTTTTATGCTTGGGGAGAACCGATTTTTGTTAGCCTTATGCTGCTTTCTATTTTCATCAATTACTGCTGTGGGCTGGTTTCTGTAAAACATCCCCGTATAGGCATTACAATTGCGGCAACCGTTGGACTTGGGCTGTTTATCTATTTTAAATATACCGGACTGTTACTGTCCAGTGCAAATAATTTGTTTGGCTTGCAAATCCCTGTACCAGAAATCACATTGCCGATTGGCATTTCGTTTTTTACTTTCCAAGGGCTTAGCTATGTGATTGATGTTGCCCGTGGGGATGCGCCTGCACAAAAAAATCCGCTGCGGGTCGCGTTATATGTTTCACTGTTCCCACAACTGATTGCAGGACCGATTGTACGCTATCAAACCGTTGCACAGGAAATTAGCCAGCGGCGTGAATCGCTTGATGAAGCCGCGCTTGGTATACGCCGGTTTATGCTGGGGCTTGGCAAAAAAATGCTTATTTCTAATGCCATGGGGCAGATTGCAGATAAAGCTTTTGCCCTGGCGGATGGGCAGTTAACATGGGATATCGCGTGGCTGGGTGCTTTTGCTTATACGATGCAGATTTATTTTGATTTTTCTGGCTATTCGGATATGGCAATTGGCTTAGGACGTGTTTTGGGGTTCCATTTCCTTGAGAATTTTAATTATCCATATATCTCAAAATCTATTACAGAATTTTGGCGGCGCTGGCATATTTCCTTATCTTCCTGGTTCCGGGATTATGTTTACATTCCGCTGGGCGGCAATCGGTGCAGCAAAACACGTTGGGTTTTTAACCTGCTGTTTGTTTGGATGCTGACTGGCATTTGGCATGGCGCAGCATGGAATTTTATGCTGTGGGGATTATATTTCGGTATCCTGCTGTTACTGGAAAAGCTTGTGCTTGGCAAAGTATTGGACAAGCTTCCCCCTATATGCCGCTGGGTTTATACATTTGTGTTGATTATGCTGGGTTGGGTGCTGTTCCGCGCAGAATCTTTACCACAGGTCGCTTGGTATCTGAAAGCCATGTTTATGCCATCTGTGGGGCTACACCGGCTGACGTTATATATCTTACATCAGTACCATATTGAACTGATTATCGCCTGCATTGCCAGTATTCCCATTGGGCGTTGGCTCAGCCAGCAGGAACGTGCCCACGGCGGTTTGCTGACGCTGGGTGTGAATCTTTGGGCGTTGGCTGTATTTGGATTGTCAATTATCTGGATGATTAGTTCATCTTTTAACCCATTTATCTATTTCCGGTTTTAAGGAGAACAGAGAATGCAAAAATTATGTAACTGTATCTTTCTTGCCCTGTTTGCTATTGTGCTTGCCGCTGTGCCTATTTTGACCTTCCACCTGCCAGAAGACTATATCTCTTATTATGAAAACCGGGCACTTGCTGCGGAACCAGTCTTAAATCGAGCGGATTTGCTTTCAGGCAAATATTTTTCGGATTGGGATGCGTATATGAGTGACCATATTATTGGGCGCAATACAATCCTTAAAACTTATGCGTTTATTCAGCGTACCCTGCCCCGTATTGAAGTGAATGAAATCATTGAAAGTGAAAGCGGTGCATTGCTGATTATGGCGCAACCTGAACAATATGACCCTGTAGAGCAAGCTGAAATCATGGATCGTAAAACCTATGAGTTAAAAGCACTTGCAAATTATGTTCAGCAAAAAGGGGCTGTATTCTGTTATGTTGGCATTCCCAGTCAACGTTATGCCTTTTATGATGAATATCCGGATTACCTTTCTATTGGGCGTTCGCTGGTGGATTATTGTGAAAAACGAGTTTTTGATGCGTTAGCAGAAACTGATGCTGTGGCTGTAAATATGCGGGAAGTTTTTGATGCAACTGGCGACCCACGCCCTTATTATCTTGCTTTGGACAGTCATTATAATTATAATGGCGCTTTGCTTACCTACCATACTTTGATGGAAAAATTAAACGAACGGCTGGAACAGCCATTGAAAATCTATTCTGATGAAGATTTGGTTTTTCATACCGAAGACCGAGAAATTTTCGGCGCATATAGCCGACGTATTTGCAATTTGCAAGCTCGCAAGGAATATTTAACCTGGGCTGAACCACGTGAGTCAATCCCTTTTACCCGTACAGATAATGGTTTTTCTGTCGGCTCAAATACCTTTTATCAGCCGGATATCACCGTTGCCACTTATGCGGGCTATATGGGCGGCGATATTGGTGAAACCATTATCCAAACCCATCGAGATGATCTCCCTCGCGTGTTGATGTTTGGGGATTCGTTTACCAATCCATTAGAAGGGCTGATTTACGCATCCTGTGGGGAATTCCGTTCGCTAGATTTCCGGCACTATCAAGGTGAAGAAAATCTTTATGAATATATTGATATGTATCAGCCTGATATTGTCATTGCGGTGAGGGATAATCTTGCTTATAATCAAAGTGAAGGAAATGGCACCTATCGTTAAACCGATGATTCGCCATGTTATCCGAAAAACAAAATTTTTTTTTCAACTTTCGTCAAAATTCAGCACACAAAACGCAAAATATATGGTATACTATAACTGTTACAAAGCTCCCGCACTTTGTAACAATTACCTTACCTTTCCACGTGGGAATAGCCCTGCTGCAGCCGTCATGCAGCAGGGCTTATTTGTGAATTTAATCCTTTTGGGATTTGCTTTATTTTTCGTTTTAATATTCTACCTGTTGTAGATGTATAATTCCGCGCTAGCGTCAAACGCATCCGGCTTATCGAAATATCCGCAACATTCATTATTTTTTCCATCTAATATCGCTGCTTCTATTATGGCAGAAAATATTACTTTATTCATCCACCGTTTTGTCAATGCCAAGTAATTTGAACAGACTCTCTCAACTGGTATGTGAAATGCTCCCTTGCCCCAGTTTGCCGGCAAACAGCCACTGCTACCACTGTTTAACGGTGAAACCGTAAGAACCTGATGGGTTTTAGATTTTCAACATGAAGATACTGTGCTGTGCTAATGGCATACATATACGGAAGAGAAATTCCAATTATTATTTTTACTCTTTTTCTGCTAACGCGTCAGCTTGACACTTTACAATGAAAAGCGTATCATAAATTTAGTAGAATTGTATTTTCTGCTGGACTAATAATGAAAAGGGTTGATTTCTAATGAAATTGAAGCAATTTTCCGCTATTCTGCTTTGCACAGCGCTTTCCGCTGCTGCACTGCCCACAGCTAACGCAGCGTTTACTGATGTGCCTAGCGATGTTTGGTTTACTGATGCCGTTTCTTTCTGTGAAAATACAGGGTCTATGGTTGGCAGTAATGGACAGTTCCGTCCCTACGCCTATATTACCCGTGCAGAATGCGCATCACTTTTATCCCGCTTGGCAAAGGTTGATACCAAACAGTTCCATCAAGAATTTCAGGATGTACCGTCTGCTGAATGGTATGCGCCTGCAATTTTCCAATATGGCGGCACCATGAGCGGAAGCCAGCAACAATCAGACCGCAACCTGTTTTATCCTGATAGAAATGCAACCCGTGAAGAATTTGCACAAGGGCTGTTTCAGATGATGGTCGTTGCTGGTTGGAATGCAGATAGCTGGTCTTATCCGTTTGCGGATTTGGATTCTGTTGCGCCGGAATGCCGCCAGGCTGTATGTGCTATGGGACAGCAAGGGATTATGGTTGGACAAAATGGTGTTTTTATGCCCAAGCAGCCGATTACCCGTGCAGAAATGGCAGTGATTATTTATAACCTGACCTATGGTTCTGCTGCACATTCTCAAAATGACGCATCTTCTCTCACACAGACGCAGCTTCAGCAAATCCGCCAAGAACTTAAGGAACCACTGATTAAAGCTCCTCTCAAATCACATGCAATCGAAACATGA
>CAJUDU010000066.1 GCA_910584935.1 uncultured Butyricicoccus sp.
TTGGTCTGTATAAGGTATACAAGGAACTGTGCGTAAGCGCAGAATTGAAATTTTCTTTGCTTACTTTCTTTTATAAAAGAAAGTAAGTGCGTGATCATGGTGGCGAGGGCACACCTGTTCCCATTCCGAACACAGTAGTTAAGCTCGCTCGCGGTGACAATACTTGGCTGGTGACGGCCCGGGAAGATAACACATTGCGCACACTTCCAAAACCCCGATGTTTTGCATCGGGGTTTTTTTCATTTTTCCTGCCGAATACATACAGTTTACCATGGATAAAATGGAAAGTTGTAAAAATGGGCATAAAATACTACATCAGCCCTTTAATTTTTATCTGTGGCTATGCTATAATAATACTTGTATATCCCCGCACGCTTGTGCCGTGCGGCTTGGGAGGCAGCCTATGAAATCCAAAAGCATATTGCTTGCCTTGTGCTTGATCCTTTGTTTGCTGGGTGGGTGCGAATTTAAATCCGGCGATAAACTCTTGCAGCCCCCACAGCCCAGCAAAGCATATGAAGCTTTGCAAAAACAATTAACCGCAATTACTGATAATGGTGCAATCGCAGTAGCGCCACAGTCTGGACAGAACCGTACAACTGTGAAACTTGAAGATCTCGACCGCGATGGCGAGGAAGAAGCTGTCGCTTTTTTCTGCGAAGCTAAAAACCCTAGCCAGTTCCATGTTTATCTATTCCAAAAAGATGGCGATGATTATGTAGCCCGTGGTGAAATCACTGGCACTGGTGTGCAAATTGCTTCTGTTTCTTTTCCAACATTGCTGCCAACTGGTGAAAAAGGGATTGTGATTTCCTGGAAACTCGGCAGCGATAATACCTCAACTGGCATGACGGTTTGCAGCTTTATTGGCGGCAAGCTCGAAATTTTACTCGAAACCACATACCAGTCTTTTGTTGCTTGCGATTTGGACGCAGATGGCGCCGATGACCTTGTTTTGTTTACCATCGATGCCTCCGGACGCCGTACCGCTCAACTTTATTGCTATTCTCGCGGCAAAATGACACTGCGCGGCGAAACAACCCTTGCCCCTGAAGTGCAAGCCGTTGTCAGCCTCAAAACCGGCAACTTGCGTGGTTATCAAAAAGCCGTGTTTGCTGAAGGTAAACCAGAACTTGGTACCGGCTTGATGACCGATATCCTCATTTACGATGCTGACGGTTTTCGCAATATAGCGTTGGAAGGTGAAGACTCCGCTGACCAAGGCACATATCGCCCGGTTTCGGTTCCATCAACCGATGTCAATGGCGACCGCTTAACCGAAGTGCCGCGCGCTGTGGCAATGCCTGGGACGGCTGCCAGCGATGCAATCTATATGCTGGATTGGTATGCGTACAGCGCCGGGGATCGTCCTGTTCGGGTGGCAACAACCTATCAAAATGTGTCAGAAAATTGGCAATTTGAACTTTCAGACGATTGGCGCGGTGAAGTGACCGTTACCAAAAGCAGCAGCGAAGGGATGTCTATTACCACATTCCAGGAATACCGCGAAGCGGATGACCCTATCCCGTTGCTTGCAATTTACCGCCTGACCGGCGATATGCGCAGTTATTATGCTTCCCGTGACCGTATGATAGAACTTGCTAAAACAAAAAACGAAATTTATGCCGCATATATCCCCGAAGAAGCCGCAAACAGTAAACTGCTGCTGACAGAAGAAAGCATCCGTGGGCGGTTCGCTATGATTACGCAGAACTGGAGCAGCTAATAATCTAAATATTCCCCTAAAATGACCAAAACCCTGAGAGGAGTTTTTTACCGATATGAAACGCAAAGTCCTTGTGCTGGAAGATGAAGAAAATATCCGCAGCTTTGTGGTGCTGAACCTCAAACGTGCCGGTTATGAAATTGTGCAGGCGGGTTCGGGCGAAGAAGCACTCGAAAAATATGATGAAAACCCGGATATCGCGGTTGCTGTGCTCGATGTCATGCTGCCTGGCATTGATGGCTATGAGGTCTGCCGCGCACTGCGTGCCCGCGGCTATGGCGCAGGCGTCATTATGCTGACCGCACGTACTCAGGAAGCCGATAAAGTCACTGGGCTGATGACCGGTGCCGATGATTATGTGACCAAACCATTTTCAGTGGTCGAACTTGGCGCGCGTGTTGATGCCCTTTATCGTCGTGTGTCCAATAACCCATTTGCCGATGAAGATATTATCATTTCTGGCCCGTTTAAACTCAACCTGCGTGCCCGTGAAGTGCAAAAAAATGGCGTGAAAATTGACTTGACTCAGATTGAATATGGAATACTTAAGGCGTTTATGCAGAATATTGGTAAGGCGCTTTCCCGTGACGATTTGCTGGAAATGGTCTGGGGACACCATTATGTCGGCGAACTGAAAATTGTCGATGTCAATATCCGCCGCTTGCGCATTAAAATAGAGGATAACCCTGCCGCCCCACAGTATATTGTTACAGTGCGCGGCTATGGCTATATGTGGGAAGCATGAAATATCGGAAAAAACCTGCAAAACCACGCGTCACAGCAACAGCAGCTCCATCTGCCGAAGAACGGGTACAGCACGCCCCTGGCGGGCTGAAAGGACGCTGGCTGGTCAATTCACTCAGTTTTGTGCTGGTCATTTTGGCGCTGATTATTATTTTCGTATCGGTTGGCATTTCAAATTATTATTATTCCACCATTCGCGAAAATCTCAAAAGCCGTGCCCATAATGCTGCCATTTCTGTGCGCGATAATTATACCGAAACTTCCTATGACCAGTATTATAATGGCATTGGACAGTATGTGCTGGGATATGAGGACAAAGATAAAGTGGAACTGCAATTTATTGATAGCAATGGACGTATCCTGCGTTCCACCTCCGCGCTGACTGCGGATTCTAACCCCTCTACAGAAGATGTGTTCCGCGCGCTGACAGAAGAAGCCGTATGCAGCTGGTCTGGGGAAGACCCAATGACCCGTGAACGGGTGATGAGCGTATCAGAACCGATGTATTCGTCACGTGACGATTTGATTGGCGCGGTACGGGTGGTTTCTTCCCTCAAAATCGCGGAAAGCCAAATTACCATTGTAATTATGAGCGCGATTGCAGCCTGCTTGTTGTTTTTGGTGCTGGTTATCGCTTCAAATAGCTATTTTATCCGTTCGATTTTGCTGCCTGTCACCCGCATTAATGAAATTGCCCGTCAAATTGCTGCTGGACAATATGGGATGCGCCTGCATAAGGCTTATGACGATGAAATTGGCGAATTATGCGATACGATTAACCATATGTCAGATGAAATTGCTCGCGCTGAACGGATGAAAAACGATTTTATTTCATCGGTGTCCCACGAACTGCGCACGCCGCTTACCGCAATTGCCGGATGGAGCGAAACGCTGGCGGCAGTCGGGGCGCAAGATCCGGAAGAAGTGATGCAGGGGCTGGATATTATCCAAAAAGAAAGCTGCCGTTTGACCCAGATGGTCGAAGAACTGCTGGACTTTGCACGCATTGAATCTGGGCGCATGAAACTGGAAATGGAGGTCTTTGATGTTTCCTTGGAGCTTTACGAAGCTGTTTATATGTATGAAAATCTGCTGCGCAGTGCGGATATGACCTTGCATTACAGCAAAGAGCCAGGCCATTATTTCATTTCTGGCGATAGGCACCGCATGAAACAAGTTTTCCTGAATATTATTGATAATGCT
Organism: uncultured Butyricicoccus sp.; assembly: GCA_910584935.1. Classification (GTDB taxonomy): domain Bacteria; phylum Bacillota; class Clostridia; order Oscillospirales; family Butyricicoccaceae; genus Butyricicoccus_B. The sequence goes on from CAJUDU010000066.1 coordinate 3,674, forward strand.
GCGAAATATGGCAAACAAGGCGGCAAAATTGAAGTTTCCCTTAGCCGGGAAGAAAATATGATTATTGTTTGTGTGCGCGATTGGGGGTCAGGTATCCCGGAAGCTGAATTGCCCTTTGTAAAAGAGAAATTTTACAAAGGCTCCTCCAAACAGCGCGGCAGCGGCATTGGGCTTGCTGTCACAGATGAAATTGTTACCATGCACGGCGGCACCGTTGATATCACCAGCAAACAAGGCACCGGTACAGCGGTTTATGTCCGTATCCCTGCCGCTGATACCAGTGCTGGCACAATCCCAGAACCTTTGGAGGAAATTGAATGATGAGCAAATACCAGATGCCTGCCTGCCGTAAAAAAACGACAATCGGCGGGCAGGCAATCATTGAAGGCATTGTGATGAAAGGTCCAGAAAAAACCTGCGTTGTGGTGCGCAAGCCGGATGGCACATTGGAAACAAACGAACGCGAAACCAAAAATTATGCGAAAAAGTTTAAAATTTTAGGCTTGCCAATCTTTCGCGGGGCAGTTAGTTTGTTCACGGCAATGAAAGAAGGGCTTGAAGATATTGAATATTCCTCGAAATTTATCGAGGAAGAAGATGAAGAAGAACAGCCCTCTAAATTTGAAACATGGCTGGAAAATAAATTTGGCACTGAGAAACTGGAAAAAATCATTATGGCAGTGGCAATGGTCATTGGGATTGCCATTCCCGTTGGACTGTTTATGTTGCTGCCCTCGTTTGTTGGCGGGCTGCTGCCAGCGCAGACGCCAAATGTATTACGGAATTTTTTTGAAGGCATTTTGCGTGTTGTCATTTTTTTGTGCTTTATGTGGATGGTATCCCATATGAAAGATATTCGCCGGACATTTGAATACCATGGCGCAGAACATAAAACCATCTTTTGTTATGAAGCGGCATTGCCGCTGACAGTGGAAAATATCCGCGGGATGCCGCGGTTTCATCCGCGGTGCGGCACAAGCTTTATGTTTGTTTTAATTATTGTGGCAACACTCGTTTCCTCCATTGTTTTTTCAATTGTCACCGTGACAAACCCATTTTTGCGCGCCCTGACCCACTTGCTGATATTGCCGTTGGTTGTCGGCATTTCTTATGAATTTAACCGCTATGCTGGGCGGCATGATAATATCATCTGCCGTATGCTGCGGTTCCCAGGGCTGATGATACAGCATTTAACTGTGTTTGAACCCGATGACAGTATGATAGAGGTTGCGATTGAAGGCATGAACCATGTGATTCCTGCCGATGACAGCGATGCTTGGTGATTTTTTTAATGCCTTGCCGGTGTGCATGGAGGATTAGGAAAAGGGGAATCCCCCTTCCCATACAGATATGAACAAAAGGAAGCAGGACAGCTATGACCAAAACCATCAATGATTTGTATATTGAAATACGCCGCTGGTTCCGGGCAGAAGATATCTCTATGGCGGAATTGGAAGCCCGTGAACTTGTTGCTTTTGCCGCGGATATCGATAAACGCACGACCGCAGATTGGCCCTACCGTTATTTAGACCCCGATACCATTCAGCACGCCCATGCCCTCGCCCAGCGCCGCTTGCAAGGCGAACCCCTTGCTTATATCCTTGGCGAATGGGATTTTTGCGGCTATACTTTTACGGTGAATAAACATGTGCTGATTCCCCGCCCGGATACGGAAACCCTCTGCCAGCTCGCCATTGAGGACGCAAAAACATTGGAAGCCCCCAAAGTCTTAGACCTTTGCTGTGGTTCGGGCTGCATTGGACTGACACTGCTGCGTGAAGTGCCAGACGCCCGTGTGGCAGGCGTTGACCTGTCAGAAGATGCGCTGATTGTTGCCCGTGAGAATGCCCGCCGCTTGGGCGTGACCGCCCGCTTCTTTTCCTCCTGCGGCGATGCACTCGGTCTGCCCGATGAACGGCTGGGCAAATTTGATTTGATGCTGTGCAATCCACCTTATATCACCGAGGAGGAAATGCAGTCGCTGGATAAGAGTGTCCTTGATTATGAACCGCGCATGGCGCTTTATGGCGGTGTGGATGGGCTGGATTTTTACCGCAGTATTTCCCGCCGCTGGACACGGATGATGAACCCTGGCGGACGGATGTACTTTGAATGCGGCTTCCGGCAGGCGCTGGATGTCGCTGCGATTTTCCGGGAACGCCATATGGATGACGTCTTTATGGCAGATGACTTATCCGGCATCCGCCGGGTGGTTGTGGTGAAGGCAAAATAAAAGTGTAAAATATACCACGAAAAAATATCGAACGGTTTTTCGAAAAACACTTGCTTTTTTTCACCACTGTGCTATGCTATAAAAGGCTTCAGGCAGGGTGTTTTTTGCCGTTCCATCAAAATGCACCAGCCGATGCCCTTAAAACCCATGGATTGAGGAGGCTGTCCAATATGGCAGAAAAGAAAAAAAGGCTAGATCCGGTTGCCCCCGCAGCCGATAAGAAAAAAGCCCTGGCACAAGCACTTGGGCAGATTGAAAAGGATTTTGGCAAGGGCGCGGTGATGCGCCTTGGCGAAAATACTGGTATGAATGTAGAACATATCCCAACCGGTTCGATTGGGCTGGATATGGCGCTTGGTATCGGCGGGCTGCCCCGTGGGCGCATTATTGAGATTTATGGGCCGGAATCTTCCGGCAAAACAACAGTTGCCCTCCATGCTGTCGCGCAGGCACAGAAAATGGGCGGCGAAGCCGCGTTTATTGATGCGGAACACGCGCTTGACCCGATTTATGCCCGTGCCCTTGGCGTTGATATCGACAGCCTGTTGGTTTCCCAGCCCGATACTGGCGAACAAGGGCTGGAAATTACCGAAGCGCTGGTGCGTTCCGGCGCGGTGGATATTATTGTGGTGGACTCGGTTGCGGCGCTTGTCCCGCGTGCCGAAATTGAAGGCGATATGGGCGATTCTTTTGTCGGGCTTCATGCCCGCATGATGAGCCAGGCAATGCGCAAGCTTGCCGGTGTTATCGCAAAGTCCAACTCCTGTGTGGTTTTCATCAATCAGCTCCGCGAAAAGGTTGGCGTTATCTATGGCAACCCCGAAGTGACAACTGGTGGGCGTGCGCTGAAATTTTATGCGTCAGTGCGTATTGATGTGCGTCGTGCGGAACATTTGAAAGATGGCTCAACGCTGATTGGCAGCCATACCCGCTGCAAAGTTGTCAAAAATAAGGTTGCTCCACCATTTAAAGAGGCAGAATTTGATATTATGTATGGCGAAGGCATTTCCTTCACCGGCGAACTGGTTGACCTTGGCGTGAAATATGGTATGGTGCAAAAAGCTGGCGCCTGGTTTTCGATGGATAGTGTCCGCCTTGGGCAAGGACGTGATAATGCCAAACAGTATTTTAAAGATAATCCTGAACAGGCAGAAGAACTGCACAAGAAAATTGAAGCGGCAATCATTGCGGAACGGGAAGAAAATATGAAGAAAGGCGTCCGGATGACTGGTGCTTCCAACGTTGCCGATGGCAGCGAAGGTGAAGAAACCGAAGCGTCTGCACGTCCCGCAAAACCAGCATCCTCAGCCAAAGCAGTGGCGATTGATGCTGATGATTTCGATGATGATTTGGAACTGTAACCCATGGATCGCGAAACACTTGAAAAAGCCTATCAAGCGGCATTAGATGCCGCTGCCCGGCAGTTATCTTACCGTGGGCTAAGCGCGAAAGCACTGCGGGAAAAACTCATGCAAAAAGGGCATACAGAAGATGCGGCAGATTATGCGCTGGCATGGCTGACGGAACGCAGACTGCTTGATGACAGCCGGTTTGCAGAAGATGTTGTGCGTTCTGGTATGCGCCGTGGGTATGGTCAGCTGCGCATCCGGCAGGAATTATATAAACGCGGCATTGACCGCGAAACCGCAGAAGCCGCCATGCAGGCGGCATATGCGCCGGATGACGGCGCAATATATGCGCTGCTGGATAAAAAGCTGAAAGGGGATACCTCTGACCCAAAAGCGGTACAGCGTGCGGTTGCTTATGTGCAGCGGCGCGGGTATCAATGGGGAGAAATTCGGCGTGCGCTGACGGCATATGGCGCGGCGCAGGATGATTTCCCGGACGGCTGATAAAAAAACACAATGCGCGGCTTGAAATTGCAGGCGATATCAAGCCGCAGGCAGTATTAAAGTAACCGTCACACTTTGGGAGAGGGGACGGTTACTTTGCTTTTATGAATAAAATGTAGAGCAAAATGCTGTACATACCAAAATTCTGAGAATTTTTTGTTTCAGCCCTTTTGGAGATGGCGAACGGACCGCGCTTCTGCATGATATATCCATTGATAATATAACAGGGTTTTCGGCAAATGCAGCATATAAACTGCGCAAAAACGAATTTTGGGGTTAAATTTTCCCTGTTTTTGTGGTATACTGAATATGTGCCTGCGGCACATATAGAAAGATTGAAGGAGTATTCCCCAATGTTTGATTTTCATGCCCGTGTCCCTAAACAAGAGCTTGATAACCGGTTGGCTGCGCTGCGCACACGCCTGACAAAGGCTGATCCGGATTGGCAGCTTGTCCTTGTAAATCACAAAATTAATTTGTATTACCTGACTGGTACTATGCAGGAAGGTGTATTGACCATTACGCCCGACCAGGCAATTTTATGGGTGCGCCGGCATTTTGACCGCGCTGTAAAAGAATCCAATTTTGCAGATATCCGCCCCATGCGTTCTTATCGGGTGATTGGCGAGCATTTTGGACAGCCTCCAGCAACCGTTTATCTGGAATCCAAAACGGCAACGCTGGAATGGCTTGGTATGGTGAAAAAATATTTTCCGATTGAAAATTGGAAATCCATTGCCCCATATTTGAATGCACTGCGTGCCTGCAAAAGTGATTATGAGATTGATTGTATGCGCGCCGCTGGCAAGCTGCTTGCTGAAGTGACAGAAATCGTGATGCCAAAACTGCTGTATGAAGGCATGAGCGAAGCCGAACTTTGCGGCGCGGTTTATTTGGAGCTGTTAAAACGCGGTTCTATGGGCATTTGCCGTTATAACCAGCCGCTGGGCGAGGATGTTGCCGGGTTCAGTGGGTTTGGTGAAAATACCATTGCGGGGCTTGCATTCGATGGCCCAGATGGCTGTGCAGGCACGTGTATTGCGGTGCAGTCGATTGGTTCACCAGCACGCAGGCTGAAGGAAGGCGATTTGGTTTTAATGGATCAGCCTTCCGGCTTGTGTGGCTATCATATGGATAAAACGGTAGTATATTATTATGGACGTCTTGCAGATGACCCGAATGAGGCATTAATCCGCGAAGCATATGAATGCTGTACCCAAATTGAAAAATGGGCGGCAGAGCAGTTAAAGCCTGGGCAAACGCCAGAAAATATTTATTTGCAGGCGCTTGAGCGGATACCAGAGAAATTTCAGCAGGGCTTTATGAATGGCGGCAAATTCTTGGGGCATTCCATTGGGCTGACCATGGATGAACCGCCAGTACTCGCAAAATCATTCCAACAGCCAATAGAAGAAAATATGGTGTTTGCGATTGAACCCAAAATTGCGTTGGACGGCATTGGGCTGGTCGGCACAGAAAATTCTTATCGGGTGACAGCAAATGGCGGACAGTCTTTGACAGGATCTATCCTGCCGCTGACCGAAATTTGGGAATAGGAGGGGCTATGCAAAAGTTTGTATTGGTCGCAAACTCAACGATTGATGAAACTGCTGCATATTATGAAACAAATGATATCAAATGTGCGGCATTGTCATTTTCAATTGGTGGGCGTGTGGTAAAAGAGGATTTTGGCAGAACAATGCCATTCAAAGAATTTTTTGCAAACCTCCGCGCTGGGCATATGAGCACCACCTCACAAGCCCAAGTCGGGGATTATCTTACCTATTTCCGGGACGCCTGCAAAGCGGGGCTAGATGTATTATATGTTGGGTTTTCTTCTGGGCTTTCCGGGTCATATGACGCGGGCTGTATGGCAGCGGCAGAAGTCCGGGCAGAATATCCAGAGCGCATCATTCGTTGTGTGGATACGTTAAGCGCTGCAGGCGGCGAAGCGATTTTAGTAGAAAAGGCACGCCAGCTCCGGGATGCCGGCTATACGGCTGATGCGGCAGGTGATGCAATTGAAGCATTGCGGCTGCATGTGATTCATTTGGTAACCGTGGATGATTTGAACCATTTATGGCGCGGCGGACGGGTGAGCCGTTCTTCTGCGGTAATCGGTGGGCTGATTGGCATTAAGCCGATGATATATGTAGATGACGAAGGCAAATTGCAGGTTTGCGGCAAGATCCGCGGGCGGAAAAAAGCGCTGCATGAGCTGATACAAGTGACACTGGAACAAATTACGGATAAAGAAACGCCAGTGCGTATCAGCCATGGCGATTGTGAAGAAGATGCGGTTTATGTCGCACGCCAGTTAGAAGCCCATGGGCTGAAAACAGAAATCCGTATGATTGATACGGTGATTGGTTCCCATACAGGCCCTGGTGTGATGACAGCATTTTTTGTTGGCAAAAAACGGGTGCCGTTTTAATCTGATTGTTTATATATAAAAAATCCAGCCAGAATGGGCTGGATTTTTTGTGTTTAATGTTTGGATTTTACCGCGCCGTCTTTGACAAGATCCCAGTTTTTCACCATATAATCAATGCCTGCATATAGCGTCACAAGGGTGACAACAATGGCAACAATACCAAAGATGGAAGTACCAGTTGTGATGATAGCGGTTGGGCCATCGGCGCCGCCGATGATGCCAAGCAGGATATCAGAGGTATGGTCGGGCAGTGTGCCAATGTCGATTAACAGCAGGAAATCAATGATGATGCCAGCAATTTGCACACAGGTTTTGACTTTGCCTGTCCAAGTGGCAGCAAGGACACGGCCTTTGGCTGCTGCGACATTGCGCAGGGAAGTGATGATAAATTCCCGGCCGAGGATAATAAAGACCATCCATGCGGGGAAGATACCTTTTTCACAGAAGATGAGCAAGGCAGCGCAAACAAGCAGTTTATCTGCAAGCGGGTCAACGAATTTTCCGAAATCGGTCACTTGGTTATATTTGCGGGCAACATAGCCGTCCAGGAAATCGGTAAAGGATGCTGCACAGAATAAAATGAGTGCAATGATTTGGCTTGTCCGGTCATTTTGCAGCGCAAACCAGATGAAAAAGGGGATCATAGCAATGCGGACAAGGGTAATTTTATTGGCTGTGGTCATTGGGGACCTCCTATTAGGGCGCCTTCTAAATCGGCACCCAAACTGTTTTCAATGTGTACAGTGACAAATGCACCGGGTTTTATTGCCATATCAGTGGAAAAATAGACTTTTCCATCGACGTCAATGGAATCGGCATAACTGCGCCCGAAATAAAGGTTTGTTTCGGCATCAAAGCCTTCACATAGGATAACCATATCTTGACCAAGTCTTGCATGGTTATAAGCATCAATGACGCCGGATTGCAGTTCTTCGATAATCAACCGGCGGCGATGTTTTTCATCATCATCAATTTGATTTGGCAGTTCGGCAGCTTCTGTGCCTTCTTCCGGAGAAAATTCAAAAACGCCAGTGCGTTCAATCTGTACATCTTGTAAAAATTCGCACAGTTCTGAAAATTCTTCTTCTGTTTCTCCAGGCAACCCAACGATTAAACTGGTACGCAGAACCAAGCCGGGGATCGTATCGCGCAGTTTTTGGAGCAGGACAGAAAAGCTGTTGCGGTCGCCGGGGCGGTGCATGGCACGTAAAATCCGTTGGGATACGTGTTGCAGTGGGATATCCAAATATTTTACGATTTTATCTTCTTTGGCGATAACATCAATGAGTTCATCTGTGATTTGATCGGGATACAGATAATGCAGCCGAATCCAGGTAAAATCAAGCTGGCAAAGTTCTTGCAAAAGGGTGGGAAGTAGCCGTTTTTGTGCAGGTAAATCCAAGCCATATTTGGTGATATCCTGCGCGATAACAATCAATTCCCGCACACCTTCGGCAGATAAAGCGCGGGCTTCATCCAGCAAGGCATTCAAAGGGCGGCTGCGGTAAGGGCCGCGCAGTTTGGGAATAATGCAGTAAGCACAGCGGTTAGAACAGCCCTCCGCGATTTTCAGGTAAGCGGTATAGGGTGGTGTCAGCCGGTCGCGGGCGCCCTCCAGTGCGGCAGAAGTGATATCCGCCATATAGGCAGCTTTTTTGCCAGCAAGGGCATCCTGAACCGCTTGGACAATGGCAGTATAACTGCCTGTGCCGCAAATGACATCGACTTCCGGCAGTTCTTCTTTGATTTCTTTTTGGTAACGCTGTGCCAGGCAGCCGGTGACAATTAAGCCCTTTAAGTGACCGGTTTCTTTATAACGGGCGGTATCTAAAATCGCTTCAATGGCTTCCGTTTTTGCGGCTTCAATAAAGCCGCAAGTGTTGATGATTGCAACATCAGCATCTGCCATACTATTGGTGATGGTATAGCCAGCAGTGCGCAGCGCGGACAGCATATGTTCCGAATCGACCAGGTTTTTTGCACAGCCAAGCGATATAAGCGAAATACTTGTCAAAATTTGACCTCCTGTAATGATTTTATATTATTTATTTTACCACAACCCTGTCCATTTGCCTACTTTCTTTTGTAAAAGAAAGTAGGACAAAGAAAACTCTTTTCCGCCGCTGCACGCTGCGGCGGGGGTGC
>CAJUDU010000067.1 GCA_910584935.1 uncultured Butyricicoccus sp.
GCATCTGCAACTTTGACCGCTTAGCTTAATTTCGCAAGAGGTCTATTGTATTTTGTGGCAAAGCCCGATATAATTAAAAGTAGTCGCCATTTTAATAATGGCACTTTTTGGAATGCCACCGCCCAAAGGAGGGCTTTATTTTGGTTTCTCCCCGTACAGAAAAATTGATCCGTATCCTTGCGCGTTTCCCACGCAGCCAGCCAGTGACTGCCGCCACGATTTCCGAGGAAATAGGATTAAGCCGCCGTTCCGTACTGCGTGAACTACCTGCCGCTGAACAATGGCTGGCAAAGCAAGGGTTCCATCTTATCCGTAAACCTGGTTCCGGACTGACGTTGGATGAACCGCCGGAACGCCGGCAGGCTTTACTGGATATGCTTTCAGAAGCATCATCGGGTAATTCTGCTGAAACCCGGTTCCAGCGTCAAAAATGGCTGCAATGTGAGTTGCTTGCCGCCCATGAACCGATTAAAATACATACTTTCACACAGGAACTTGGCGTTTCTGAAGGAACATTGTCCGCAGATTTGGACCAGGTTTCCACATGGCTAGATACCTACCAGTTAAAGCTGGTGCGCCGCCCAGGGCTTGGCGTTTTTATCGAAGGCACTGAGTCTGCCAAACGGCAGGCAATTTCTGCGATTGTCTGCGAACAGCTTGGCGAACAGCAACTGTTGGGGATGCTGCGCGGCGAAGACCGTGGCAGCCTGCCGATCCGGAGCCAGTTTTTAGACAACATTGATCCTGCTGTCATCGAACAAGTAGAAGAAATGCTGGAAGATTGTGAGGAACAATTGGGCATACGGTTTTCGGATAGCGGATTTTTGGGGCTATTTGTGCATCTTTCCCTGACTGTGCAGCGCCTGCGTGATGGTGAAACCATCACAATTGATGGGGCACAGTTGCAAAACCTGCGCTGCTTACCAGAATATGCCGTTGCGGAACGGATTACCCAGCGTTTGCGGCAGGATATGGGGTTAAATGTGCCTGAAGATGAAACTGGGTTTATCACCATGCACCTGACTGGCGCACGCATTTGGCCCGGCAGCAAACAAGATTTAACCCAGGCGCGGGCAATCAATATCCGGCAAACCGTGCTTGAAATGATGGGCATTGTTGGACAGGAACTTGGGATAGACTTTCATGACGATACCACATTGCTTGAGGATTTAACCAGCCATATTCAACCAACAGTTGGGCGTCTGCGTGCAGGCATTCCCATTGAAAATCCACAGCTAAACAGCTTGCTCACCGATTATCCGGAGATTTACCGCGCCTGTGAAAAAGGCGCGGTAGTGCTGCAAGGACTGCTTGAAATTGAACATATCCCTGCCAGTGAAATCGGCTTTCTTGCCATGCATTTTGGCGCAGCCGTAGAACGCCAGCGCAGCAAACAGCGGCGGGTTACAACTGTGATTGTTTGCCCAACTGGTATTGGCACGTCCCGGCTACTTGCCGCAGGGCTTCAGCGGGAATATCCAAACCTGGATATCCGGGGTGTTATGTCCGCTTTCGAGCTTGACCCGGAAAAACTGCGGCAGGATGGCATTGATTTGATTGTATCCACTGTAGAACTGAATCTTAAATTCCGGTATTTACGGGTTAGCCCCATGCTGACCCGGCAGGATAAAATACTGCTTGGCACCGCAATTGATTCCTTGCTGCTGCAAAAGCAAGATGCCCCACCAGCAAAGCCACAGCCACAGCCACTCACGCGGCAAGATGTTGATTTTATTGCCTCGCTTGGCAATGCGCTTTATGCCCTGCTGGATAACATTCGGATTATCCAGCCGCCAGTGCTGCACACACGAGATGCCCTCATCACACAAGCTGCCGCATTATTTGCCGGGGACCCTGCCTCACAGCAAGGGATTGCAGCTTTATTCCGCCAGCGTAACCAGCTTGCGGATACTTATATCAAACCATTCCATGCCTTGCTGCTGCATGGGCGCACACCGCTTGTCAAAGCGCCGTGTTTTGGCTATATCCGGCTTTCTCCGCCGTTTTATGAAAAAGGGAAAATTATGCTTGGCGCAGTGGTCATGTTGGTGCCTGAAGGCGTAGAAGCCTGCGCACGCATGATGAGTGAAATCAGCGGGCTATTGCTGGAAAACCATGGACTATTAGATGCCATGCGTACAGGCAACAGCGATGTGTTGCGGTCACTGCTGGAAAACCTGCTGTTACAGTTTTATAAACGCACATTGCTAACACATTTAGGATTTGCTACTGAAAAATAACAAAAAAGAACCTATCCTTTTTGCAAGGAAGGTTCTTTTTTATGCCATCCATCCCACTCCGACGTGAGAAAAATGATAATTGCTTTTTTAAATCCCGACCGCAACAAAAGAAGACTCACTACCCTAAAGGTGAAACGCCCACAATCCATATGAAAAAAGCTGTCCTTCTTTTGTCAAACCCGCCCATAACGGCACTTATCCTGCTTGCTGTAAGTATTCTTCCAAAGTCAGGTTATGGCTGGTGATGTACACTGCCGCTTGTTTGCCGACATAACGAAAATGCCATGGTTCATAAATAATTCCTGTTATTTCTGTGGTATCTGGCGGATAACGCAAAATAAATCCATATTCAGTGCAATGCGCTTTTAACCATTGGTATTCCGGGGTATCTTCCTGCCCTTCATCCAGCAATTGATAATCCAAAGCACAAATATCAACTGCCAAACCCAATTCGTGTTCACTTGTGCCCGGCACAGCAACCACTTGGCCTGCGGCATCTATGGCATCCTGCCTTGCCAGCCCTTTGGCTTTCTGTTTTTCAATCTGCCGTTCAAATAGTCCGGTTTGATAATCATGTGTCCGGTATGCGGAACAAATCAAAGGCTGCAGCCCGGCATCCCGACAATCTTCCAGCATTGCACGCAGCTTGTCCGCTGCACGGGCATCAAATTGATATCCCCGCTCCACCTCGACAACATCAACATCAAACCCATCCGGCAAAGGCGACCATTGATTGACAAGCTGCAGCTTCCAATCATCTGGGTCGATGGCAGGCATATCCGCTGCACTGCCAGTATCCCCTTCCACCTGTGTGACCATAAAACTCTTTTTCGGATGCAGTTCGGATGCCAAAGCAGGTGACAACGCAACCCGCTCAAACACAAACCCAATCACTGCCACCACAATGAGTAAACATATCCCATGAAGCATCAAATATAACCGGTATGCCCACCTACGCCGCTTCTGTTTCATGCAAAAATCATATCCTTTCCTGTTTGCTGATAAAAGGATATCGTGTTTTTGCATCAATTCTGTGTCGGGGTTGTATCAATCCTGCATCATTTTTGCAACATTTTTCGATTATAAAATAGCGATTTGCCAAAATTCATTTGGTTCTGCATAAATCCGGTAAGGGATTGCATTCACCCCATCACTCAGGAAAGCATCAAACATAGAAATGCCATATTTCTCTTTGAGCTGCGTAGCATCTTCTGCGGCTGCGACAGCGTTTTCCGCAGCTGCATCAACATCTGTGGTAAAATTGTAAAAGCCGGAACCGTGTATCACAATCCCTTTTTCATCATAATAGGTCTTTGCCCGTGTCGCGGTTGTGGCAAGGGATTCCCCTTTCATTACAGCAAGCCCTAAATATTTTGCCCATGCTGCAGCACAGGTTTCCACATCTGTTTCTGACCAAAGCTGCATCACTCCAGATTCCCTGTTTTCCACCCATAGGGCAATGCTGCAAACCAATCCAGTATTATCATCCATATTTAAGAAACCTGAATAGCCATTGTTAAAATTTATTGGTATAATCCATTCCATGATACTGCATAATGGGTTGCTGCTATCTACCGTATAAGCAACCATATCAATGCCGATGCTCGTAATGCTTTCACTGCCAAACGGCAATACCCCTAACGTATAAAGCCGGTCGATTTGCACACGCACATTTTCTATGGCAGTCTGTTCACTATATTGAATGCCGGTCGAAAAACTGACTGACTGTGTATCAATATTATTGGCAGCGGATAACAACTGCAGCCGTTGCACCAATGAATAGTCATCGCTGCTGCCAGAGGAAACTGGCTCTATTTCCATGGTATGCACCGCACCGACCTGCCGCATATCCTGGAACCATGCCATGCCGGCTGGCAATATTGCGCAGCTTGCCAGCACGCTAATCAGCAGCATTGCCCATAGCATTTGTTTCAGCCAGGTTTTCACTTTCAGATTCTGTCCCATTTTCAGGGATACCTCCTTTCAGCGTTACCGTTACTGTTGTGCCTTCCCCTTCTTTGCTGTCAAATTCCAATGTGCCTTCATGCAGCCGCACAATTTCCGCACAAAGCCGCAGTCCAAGCCCTACGCCGCCGCTGGCGCGTGAACGCGCCTTATCCACCCGGTAAAAGGCTTCTGTCAAACGGGGCAAAGATTCTGGCGGAATGCCCTGCCCAGTGTCCGTGAGCGTCATGCGCCATGTGCCATCCTGCATTTGCCCTGCAGTCAATGTGATTTTCCCACCTTCTGGCATGGCTTTGCGCGCGTTATCCAGCAGGTTGATTAACAGGGTCTGAAACAAATCAGGTTCAACGGTACAGCAGGCATGATCCACCCGGCAATGCAGTGCAATATCCGCGCTGCGCAAGGTCTGGTCATAAAACCCACCCACCTGGGCAATCAGCCGTTTCATGCGGCAAGGGTGCCGCGGGAAATCCTTGCGCCCCAATACAATCAAATCCAGCAGCTTATTGGACAACGCTTCCAGCCGCCGCCCTTCCGTAAAGATATAGTTGGCTGCGTCGGCACGCACTTCATGCGGCAATTGCTGCGACCGCAATAAATCCGCGTACCCAATAATGGAGGTCATAGGCGTACGCATTTCATGGGCAAAAGACGCCATAAACTCTTCCTGCCGTGCCATTGCCTGTTCCAGTGCATGGATATTTTCAGAAAGCCTATCTGCCATGGTGTTAAAATCCTTGGCAAGCTGCCCGATTTCATCCTGCCCATTTTCCGCCGCACGGCGCGCCATATCCCCATCGGTAATGGCACGCGCAGTTTCCGCAAGCCGGGTTAGCGATGCTGTCAGCCAATGGGACAGCAATGCCGCCGCCAGTGTGCCCATGACAGCCGCTGCCGCCATCAGCCATATGAAATCCCGACTGAGTGCTGCGCGGGCGTTATACACCTCCTCAACTGGCCGCAAGGCTTCTAAATAAACCGTTTCACCTTCAATCTCCAACACACCCGCAATTTGCAGCAAATGCGCCCCGGTATGGTCCTGCCAAATGCACCATGCCATGTTTTGCGCTGTTGCCTTATTTTTCAGTGCATCACTAAAACTGCTACCTTCATGCTGATAAAGGGTATCCGATGTTGCCAGCCGGAAAGACTGGGATGCCTGTTGTTCTAATGTGCGGATGGTGGATATCCAGGCATCTTCACTTTTGCCCGCCGCAGCCAACATATAAAGCGCCATACGCTGTTCAGTTTGCGCCGTAGCCACTTCCCGCCCTAACGCGTCATCAAAAGACGCGGTAATCAGCCAAGTGCCGGACAATCCTACTGAAAATGCCAGCAATAAAACAATCATCAACTGCAATTTATAACGGTAGCCCATGGCATTTATTCCTCCAGCCGGTAGCCTACCTTGTAGACAGCTTTGAGTTTTTCTTCCCAGCCGACTTTTTTGCGTAAACGCTGTACGTGTAAATCTACAGTGCGGCTGTCACCCAGATAATCGCTTTCCCATACCCGTTCATAAATGGTTTCCCGGTAAAGTGCAATGCCAGGGTTGCGCGCAAATAACAACAGCAGTTCAAACTCTTTTTTGGTGAGCGGGATTTCCAGCCCATCCCGCATTACTGTGCGCGACGGAATATCAATAGACAACCCGCCAACCTCCATCATACGGTCTAATTTATGATACCGCCGCAAAACGGTTTCTACCCGCGCCAATAGTTCAATAATTTCAAACGGCTTGACCAAATAATCATCCGCGCCGAGCCGCAAACCTTTTACCCGGTCTGCTACCGTACCGCGTGCCGTGAGGAAAATCACCGGTGTCCCTTTTGGGCGGATATATTCCATCAGTTCAAACCCATCCGCGCCTGGCAGCATCACATCGAGTAAAATCAAATCAAAGGTTTCCTGCTCTATGAGATCCGCAGCCGCAATACCATCATAAACACAAGCACACTGATACCCAGCGCTGGATAAACTCATGCGGATGAGTTCGGAAATTGGCTTTTCATCTTCCACAATCAGTATACGGAGCATCGTTTTTTATCCCCCTTGCTTAAAAACTATTTCCACACGTTTATCATACAGAAAAATTGTATCATATTTGCATCCCTTCTGTGTATAAAAATTTTTTTGGCGGAATTATGCCGTTTTATCCCCTGCAATCCCGGGAAATATGGTATACTATATACAGGACAACATATGGCTGGTATGAAAGCTATATGGCAGCGAATGTAAAGTTCGCAGAAATGAGGAGGTTTGTCATGAAAAATATTCTGTTTGTTGCATCTGAATGCGTCCCGTTTGTCAAAACCGGCGGGCTGGCTGATGTTGTTGGCGCTCTGCCCAAATCACTTGACCGCAGCAAATATGATGTGCGCGTGGTATTGCCGGATTATGCAAGCATACCGGATAAATTCCGCAGCAATTTCCGTTATATCCACCATTTTTATATGGATCTTGGCCGTTTGGGCAATGTCTATGTCGGCATTATGAGCTATGAAATGGATGGTGTTACCTATTATTTCATTGATAATGAACACTATTTCGGCGGTGAAAAACCATATGGTGATATCCATTGGGATATTGAAAAATTCTGTTTCTTTTCCAAGGCAGCGCTGGCCATCCTGCCAGTTGTCGATTTCCATCCAGATGTTATCCACTGCCATGACTGGCAGGCAGGTGTTGTGCCAGTATTCCTGCATACCCTGTTCAAATCCAACCCCTTCTATCATGGTATCCGCACTATTATGACCATCCATAACCTGAAATTCCAGGGTGTATGGGACATCCAAACTCTTAAACTGTATACAGATCTTCCGGATTATGTGTTCCGTCCCGACCGCATGGAATATCGCCGTGACGCGAATATGCTCAAAGGTGGGCTTGTCTATGCCGACCGCATCACAACCGTTTCCAACACATACGCAGAGGAAATTAAAATGCCATACTATGGCGAAGGTTTGGACGGTCTGCTACGTGCAAAAGCAGATACGCTTTCCGGCATTGTCAACGGCATTGATTATGATATTTACAATCCTGCAACCGATGCCAAACTGTACAAGACCTATACCGCAGAAAATTTCCGCAAAGGCAAAGCTGCAAACAAAGCAAAATTACAGGAAGAACTCGGTTTGCCAGTTGACCCTGAAGTCATGATGATTGCCATGATTACCCGCCTGACCGACCAAAAAGGCTTGGATCTGGTTGAATGGGTACTTGGGCGGCTGCTGGATTCCCGTATCCAATTTGTTGTCATTGGCACAGGCGACCCGAAATATGAAAATCTGCTGCGCCATTATGAATGGTCCCGCAAGGATAAAGTTTCCGCCAATATCTATTTTAATGATGAACGCGCACACCGGCTATATGCTGCGGCTGACGCAATGCTGATGCCATCTCAATTTGAGCCATGCGGGCTGACCCAGCTGATTTCGCTGCGCTATGGCACTGTGCCGATTGTACGTGAAACCGGCGGCTTGCGTGATACTGTAGAAGCTTATAACCAGTTTGCAGGCACAGGCACAGGCTTCTCGTTTGCCAATTATAACGCAGATGAAATGCTTGGCACAATTTTCTATGCAGAGCAGATTTTCTACGATGACCGCGACGCATGGGATGCAATGGCAAAACGTGGTATGCTTACAGATTTCTCGTGGAACGAATCTGCGAAGAAATATGAAGCATTGTATGATTCCCTGTAATCTATGATATCAAGCGCCGTAGATACAAAATAAAATAGGCAGCGGGAAGGGAAAAATCCCCTTCCCGTTATGCTTTTTCAGATGGCAAGAGTATAAAACAGTTTATCAATATGCCCGACAAACAGAATACACGCTACGCAAAGACGGGCTTCCAAAAGAGGTTAAAATGACAGGCAAAATTTTTGTGGCGAAAATATGAAAAAAGTGTTGACAAGTCACGCAGTGTTTGGTAAGATATATAGGCATCAGAAAACCCGCGGGTGTAGTTCAATGGTAGAATGTCAGCCTTCCAAGCTGAACACGTGGGTTCGATTCCCATCACCCGCTCCAAAATTACTTTCTATATTTTTCTCCCCACTTGAAAGTAATTGCTTACCGATGCGGGGAACGGTGATAACGCCGCTTAAAATGCCGTCGGGTTAAAGGCTTCCCCCTATTATGCGCCAGTAGCTCAGTTGGATAGAGCAACTGCCTTCTAAGCAGTAGGCCGGGGGTTCGAGTCCCTCCTGGCGCGCCATATACTGTTTTGCATTTTTATATATGGTGGGTATAGCTCAGTTGGTTAGAGCGTCAGATTGTGGCTCTGAAGGCCGTGGGTTCGAATCCCATTACTCACCCCACTATATATAAATGCGCTGCTCATACAGCGCATTTATATACTATCCCCTTTTACTTGCTTCTTTTTTCAATATTGAGGCGTAGCCAAGTGGTAAGGCAGAGGACTTTGACTCCTCCATCCGCTGGTTCGAGTCCAGCCGTCTCAGCCATTTTTCCCGCTTGCACTTGATATGATGGTTACACATTTTTTTCGACAATTCTTAAAAAAATGTTTGACAAACCGCTATATCTCTGTTATAATATTTAAAGTCCGACTGATAAATGCTTTAAATTGTTGATAAAGTCAGCCGTATCAAAATAAACCTAATTTTTTGGTCCATTAGCTCAGCTGGCAGAGCATCTGCCTTTTAAGCAGAGGGTCCGGGGTTCGAGCCCCCGATGGGCCACCAAATGGAAGTTTAGCTCAGCTGGGAGAGCATCTGCCTTACAAGCAGAGGGTCACAGGTTCGAGCCCTGTAACTTCCACCATCGTAAACACACATTTTAAGTATGTAAAAATGCTTGAAATGTGTGTTTTTGTTTTGTTTGCGTATTCAACCTGTGTTCTTGCGCTTTCTGCTTCCGGATGCTTTATGCTCGGTTATGACGCTTATTTCCCCTTGATGCGTTGCACCTGCTGTTGCACCAAATGCCGCGATTTTTTCGGCTGCATCGGCTAAAGTATCATCGCGAATATGCGTGTAGATGCGGGATGTCAGGACAATAGAAGAATGCCCCATTAAATACCGGGCAACGTTGATCGGTACGCCAGCAGCTTCCAAATCTATACAGTATGTATGCCGTAAACAATACATGGTCAGATCCGGCGCAAGGGCGCTTTGAATAATACGCGTCTTTCCATAATATAGTTCGTATTCTGCGCCTAACGCAATATCAACATCCCGCAGGAAATTGCGCCATGCTTGCCGTAAAGACGTGCTGGAGAACCGTTTGCCAGTAGGGGTAGTAAATATGTACTCATCCAGTTTTCCCGGGCTGCTGAAGATGTCCTGGATGGCAGGAGGGATAGGAACAGAACGCGTGCCGGATTCGGATTTCGTTTCTCCAATATTTCCATCCCGTTTTAGTGCGCGGGATATCACCAGCCGATTGTTAATCTGGTCAACATCTGACCAGCGGAGCGCAACCGCCTCCTGTGGACGTAAGCCGCAGAATAACAGCACGCGAATCAGATTCCCTAAACGATGTGTTTTAGCGGCTTCTAATATGGCTGTGCGTTCTTCATCTGTTAGGCTGCGATGTGTGCCATCAACTGCTTTGGGCAAAGTCAAATCCGAAGACGGGTCGGTTTGGATCACACCATCTTTGACCGCTTGTGAAAAAATCTGCGAAAGTGTATAACGGATTTTAACACATAGTGATTTGGATCTCCCGGCTTGCGCATTTAATATGCGCTGAAGGTTCGTAGGGCGCACCTGCCGCATTTTCATGCCGCCAATGGCAGGTAAGATATGATTTCGGATGCGCCCGACATAATCAATATAAACGCTTTCAGAAACCGTTGTAGATTTATAGGTTTCCAGCCATTGCATAGCATAATCGGCAACCAGCATATCTTTGGTGATCAGCAGTGAACCGGCTTCCAGTTCCCGCTGTTTGATGGCTGCACGCTTGTCCGCATCGCGCTGGGACTTTGCCGACCGGACATAATACCGCTTGCCTTCAAAGGTAAATGTTGCGGTAAATAATTTTTTCTTTTCGGACATAAAAATAACCCCTTTCTATCCGTAAAAAAGTATGATAAAATAGGGGTACTGAGGAATCGCAATTTTTCAGTACCCTATATGAGTCCCGTTCATGGTTGCAGCCGTGAGCGGGATTTTCTTATGCGTTAATAGTGTCCAAATTGGACACCAGCATTAAATTGTTTCTTTGGTTTCTGGGACAGTTCGCTTGCTCCCGAAAAAGATAATTCCCTTCTTTAACTTCTGACGGTATGTACATTGCCCAGCAAACATAATATCTGGATGAATGCAATGTCCAGCTTCGCTACACATCATATACCGAGAACAACAGTCAAAACCATTTGTTTGCAATAATTTTTCATAGATATCAATAAACACTGTGTTTTCTGATAATTGCTCCAGCCATTGTGCAAAATCATTTTCGCCAATGCGTTGCCACATATTTTTGCTTGCACGAGGTACCAACGCTAAACCTGCCTGTTTCACAAGTTCCATAATTATGGGTGCGGCCTCTACATAGCCTATTGCACCACCAACGAAGCGAAAACAGGGCTGTCCCAGAATCAATAAAGCCCAATAAAGGCTTCCCTTTTCAGGTGTGCGTAGTTCCACGATAACTTTATTGATATCATAGGGTTCAGGTGCGTTATCCAACTGCTTTTTAATATATCCTTCAAGGTTCTTTGCAAGCTGTTCACGTGAAACTGTTAGCCGGTTTGTGGCGCTTGGTAACTTTGCGGACTTTTCGGAGGACTCGTTCAATATAGTAATAAATTCGCGTTCGCTTATTATGCGGATAGGCTGTCCTTTGGAAATATATTCCTCTGCTCTTTTGCTTTTGCCGCTTTTTTGGTCTGGATTAGATGCACCACCAACGATTAGCATAGTTGTTCGTTGTGTAACATTGTCAGCGCAATGTCCACCGCAGTCCGCAATTGATTGCATGACATCCGCTGCACTCATTTCGATAAATTCACCTGTTATAACACAAGTTTGTTCATATAATGGGTGCGAGGGATCGAATATGTTCGTTGCGGGTATAATATCCCTTGCATGAGGGCGGCTTTTAAAGTGTTTTATATCTCGTAAAGTGACATGAGAAGTGCGTTCGGCTTTGTTTGGTAAATTGGGGCTTTGCGTCTGAAATGGACAAAATATTTGAATGGAAATTGCATCTGGCGCTATAGCCTGAAGCGCTTCAAAGCATCGCTGTGTTGTTTCGCAATCAGCTAAAGCGCGGTGGGCGCGGTCTGGAATGATACCAAATGCTTCGGCAACTTGTGTTAATTTATAGCTGTTTAACTGCAACACTTTACGTGCCAAAGCCATTGTATCAATATAACGGTTTGTGATGTTAGTCCCACAGGTTTCCAATGCAACGCGTTGGCAAAATGGCAAGTCAAATTTAGCAATATTATGACCAACCAATAGACTGTTTTGAATAAATGAAAGAAAGTCTGGCATAACTTCCCGTATCGTGGGTGCATCAGCAACTATATCATTTGTGATTTCGGTTAAACTGGCTATGTCAAATAAAATAGGGTTTTCAGGTTGAATCAATTGTTCAAAAATCGCTGTGACTTTTCCGTTTTCTATACGTATTGCAGCAATTTCAATGATTTCATCATTCTTTATATTTAAACCTGTCGTTTCTATGTCAAAACAGACATAATTCGTGATTTTTTTCGTAACCAACGCTTTCGGGAATATCGAGGTTTTCAGTTTCAAGGATATCGTTTACAGGAAGCTTGGCTGCACTTCCTATCTGCATATCTTTTAAATGTTCAATATGAATTGTATGCAATTCACCATGCACTTCTATTACAATAAAGCTTTTATCAAGATAGCCGACCACTTTGCATGGCACAGGCTCCTTTGTATAGAGCCCATCATAAACAAGTGGTTTGGGTTCAGTAAAGGTTTTAGGCGTGAGTTTTAATTCTTTCAGAAATGCAAGGAGTTCAACAGGGTCAGTGATTGAAACCCAATTTGCACCAGGGTTAATCATAAATCTTCATCCTTGTATAATAGATTTCAGTTGATGAGGGGAACTGATACCCCGAAATTAACTG
>CAJUDU010000068.1 GCA_910584935.1 uncultured Butyricicoccus sp.
CCCAAACGATTACGCCGCCAATGACGCCCAGTGCAGTCAGCAGGGAAGCTGCTTTGATGATGGTATCCGCACTGATGGTTACTTGCATAATTTTTCATCACCTCCTTGCCCTCGCACAGGAAATGTATCAAGTTGCCTTTAAAAGGGCAACTTCACAAAAATTATTCCTGTTGTTCCGTCCAGCCATAAACGCCTGGTTCCCAAACATTATTATCCACATCACTTACCCAATGCTTATCTTTATGAGAAACCTGCGCCCCCTTTGGATAGGCATCCATCGCCCCAATGGGCTGGCTCCATGCAGGGAATTGTTCCATCGGGTCAGCAATTGCCACCCATAAGCCAGGTGCGGCATCTGGTGTCCAGCTTTCCTGTGACGTGTGCGCCTGCAAACAGCGATATAACTTACCGCCATATCTGCGGATGTTCCCAGGCTGATAATTCACCGGAACAATCCATGGCGCAAACATATCCGCGTGTTCTCCTGCGGTCGTGTCGTCAATGCTTCCGGCTTCGGCAAGCGTAACAAATAAGATTTCATTTGTTTCGGTTGCTGTTTTAATTTCCTTTCCAGCATCAACTTCCAGCAACAATACGGTTTCTTCGTTCCCCTTCAATTTTGGACGCCCTTTCAAGTGGAATGCCTTTCCTGCGCATAAGAACCCATAAGCATCTTCTGCGCTGCATTCCAAATAGAATCCTTCCGGTGAAAGTTGAACAAAAATCACTTGTTCTGCCATATTGATACAAGTAGTATTTTTAATGATTTTATACATATATCTCCCTCGTTTAGACCCGACTAATTGAAATTTGAAGTTTTGCTTCTGCCTGGTTATAGTATGATGTCGCTAACGCTACAACAGATATTGTCAGATTGAGGATTTGGAAATTAGCCGTATAAAACCCATCTGTAAGCCTAACATCAATATAATCACTGTTCATTATCTCAGCCGTTGCAACTACATTTCCATCTGGATCGGTGAGATTACATGGACTATTTGAGTATGTTACGCCCTCGTGCTTAAGCGCCAAAGCTCCATTTCCTGTATGAGTCACATAACAAGAACCATCAACTATATTGCCTATATGTAAAGACACAGATGATTTGCTTAATGATATCGTTTGACTGCCTTTGTAAATTGTCCATCCTATACTCCTGAGGCCGGTCGTACCATCGCTCCACTGGTAGTTATCTCTATCCTTGATGGTAAATGTCGTTGCGTAGTTGCCAGGATAGGTAGCCTGAATATCCCCACCCCTTGTCATTTTCGTATCGTCATAGTCATACCATGCCGGTGAGAGATAGTGATTACTACCCTTATACGTCAAATAGCCACCTGCTCTAGGAACCTTTAAAGCAGCCTTATTAATTATCCATGTCGCAGTCTTTGCGCCTGTTGTGCCGTCATTCCACTGATAGTTTTTGGTTGGCGTGAAGGATACATTATAACTCCCCGCATTTTTGCCAGAGGTTGTGCCATTAATAGTTAGCTTTGCAGTATCGTAGTTATTCCAAGTTGGACTTTGGGCATTGCCGTTATAAGTCAGTGTGTTGCTTTGCGTTGGAAGTGTTATCATTGCCTTTGCAATCACCCACGTTACAGTCTTTGCCCCTACTGTACCATCGTTCCACTGATAATTGGATGTTGGTGTAAATGTCGCGTTGTATGTGCCTGCGTTTGTGCCGGATGTTGTGCCGCCAATGGTCAACTTTGCGGCATCGTAGTTATTCCAAGTTGGACTTTGAGCGCTGCCGTTATAAGTCAGCGTGCCGTTTTGCGTTGGAAGTGAAACAGTAGCTTTTACAATCACCCACGTCACAGACTTTGCATCGGTGCTGCCATCTTCCCAAAAATAGCCGTCTTTTGGTGTAAATATTGCAGTATAAGTGCCCACATCCGTGCCAGATGTTATGCCGTCCAGCGTCATAATATCCGGATTATAGCTATTCCAAGCAGGACTTTGGGCGCTACTGTTATAGGTCAGCGTGCCGCTTTGCGTTGGTACAACATGAATGGTATTATTGATTTTCGTAATTTCCCGAAGCGCCTTTTCAGCGGTTGTTTGGGCTGTTGCCGCTGCCTTAGCATTTGCGCTGACTTGCCGCCGGATATCCGGATGCGCTTCTGCATCAATATTGTGGGCATTAATCGCGCCGCTTACGTCCATATCCGGCAACTGATTTGCCGGTATCTTCCCACCCTCATCCAAGTCCGCTTTGCGTTCCATTAACTCACGCAAATCTGGATGTGCTTCTGTATCAGCATCGTGGTTGCCAATTGCGCCACTTACATCAATGTCTGGCAGTTGGTTTACGGGAACTTTGCCGCTACTGTCCAGTTCTGCAATACCGTTTGGCTTGCCAATGTGCAAGATAATCTGTTCCTGTATTGCGTTATCCACATAACCAATCGTTGCAAGCACATCTGGGTCAATATGGATTTCCAGTTCACCCTGATTGGATACCGCCAACGTGCTGTAAAATGTGTAGGCGAAATCCGGGGAATCCGCAAAACTCGGAATCGCAACACCTTCACTATTTTGAAACAGTGCAAACATCACCGGTGCATTATTATCAATATGCCCCCATAATCCAATCTGATTTAGTGTGTATCCAACTTGTGGTGCAGTAATTTGCACCTTTAACTTGCGTCCTTCCGGGATTGTTTCGCCAGACAAGATATTGACCACTTGCTTTTGACTTACAAGTTTAGTTTGTGCCAACATCCCGACATCCGGGACAGTCCCAGTACCGGCAGCGGCATTGTCCAGATGCAGCACCGTGCCATTAACCCAATCCTCGAAAAGTTTGCTTCCGGCGTTTGTTACAACACCTGTCCATTTGCCCATTGTCAAACCTCCTGATAACATTCGGCTGTTGCACCATCTGTGATTTCACAGCCGGAACATCCCACCATTGCATAAACTGTGGCAGTGCCGCCAGCATCATAATATTCAATCAAATCCAGCACAGAACGCAGATTTTTATAATATTTCACCCGTTCGAGTACACGATTATGTTTTGCCGGGTCTACATTTTCATATGTCGCGTCAATCAGCAGGCGGAAATGATAAGGAAGCCCACCATATTGGAACCACTCCTGCACCTGTGTGTCTGGATAAACCGCGGAGATTGCAGTTTCCACCGCAGCTTTGGTGCCCAGCATTTTATGCACCTGCCAGCTTCCTTTGAGTGTCCGCCGCTTTTCCTCCAGTGAATAGTTTCCATCCCACCAATCCACCTTGAAATCATAGGCAAGGATATCTAAAATTTGTTCTGGCAAACGATCAATGGCGGAATAAATCCGCAAATGGTCTATTTCATCAGGACGCTGGGAGAGCAGCTCCGCAATCCCATCCGCAAGTGCCATCATGCTTTTATCCTGCTGTAAAACAAGCGGGAGGGAAGCCAGCATGTTTTCTTTGCTTAAACCGTGATTATTCATCCTCATAACCCCCATTTGTAATGGTGATTGTTCCGATTTTCGCAACCTGCGGCACATTTGCTGCAGCTTCACTGCCATCCCGCAAATCTGTAAATATCGGACTTGACAGCTCCACACGTTTTATCCCAGTCTGCATCAGCAACCCAATCAAATGCGATGGGTTGATATCCCGCCCAAGTTTTGCACACTGCCAGGCGGTATACTCCGCAACAGCAGCATTCACGGCATCCGCAATTTCCGCCGCACTTTGTGTGCTGCCACTTTGCAAATAATATGTAAATGCGATATCATAGCCAACAACCTCGGCATCTTCCACAGAAACTTTATCGGTCAGCGGACGGACTTCATCCGCACTGCATCTGGCAAGTACAGCATTTTTCATTTCACTTGTTGCCAACGCGCCGCCTTCCATTAAAATATAAAGTTTCACGGTTCCGGCCTGCGGCGAATTTGCAACAACATCAATGATTTCTGTACTGACCTGTTTGGCAAAATAAATATAACTGCCTTTCGCGCCAGCACAGCTGTAAGCGTCCATCGATGCGCGCATGAGCTGGTAATATTCTTCGTCTGTCGCTTCATCAGAACCGCCGTCAGATTGCGTGATATTGACACATTCCGCACAATATTCGTATAAATCAATCAAAGTATTGATTTGTCCGGCAGCATAACCATTGCCAATAATCCCGGCAGTTTGGCAGCGTACAGGCACATCGATCTTGGTTTCGCCAACTGGAAATTGATTGTCGGTAAATGTTTCCCAAATTAAAGTATTGCCGCTGTCTGTCACCCGTGTGCCAGCAGGAAGGACTACCACGGAGGGTTGTTCGGCGGAAATGGAAAAACGTACAGTACAAACTGCAGCTTGTGCCGCTGGACGTTTGCTTGCCAAAAACAATTCACCCAGCGCGTCAAGATTTTCACCTTCCGCGCGGCTTGGGATATTCTGGTTTCCTGCATAATTTGTCAGTACACGTTCCTGCACTAAAATGCTTGCAATCCACTGAATGAATAACCGTTCCGGGCTTGCAGGATGCACAGAAGTTTTGGTGATTTTCTCATATGCGGAAACCAGCATCGAAACCAGAGCATCCGCATTGGTATCCACAAAAGAAACTTCGGTATTACGTGCCATCAATCTCCACCTCCAAAGTTGGAATCAGCCGTCCAGGTTGGGAAACATCCTCCTGAAAAGTCATGCTTAAAACTTTCGCACGTGGTTCCCAATTTTCCACAGCTTCACGTACAGCGGCAATCATTTTGGCTTTGGCAAGCGGCATGGGCTGATCTAAAAAATCCATTGGAATGCCAAAATCACGGTACAAAGGTACACTGCCGCGCCGGGTGGTCAAGATGATTTTGATGTTTTGTAAAACTGCGGCTGTTACGTCTGTTTCATTCAGAATTATTTTTGATAAATCTCCTGCTGTTACAGTATACGGCATTTTATCACCTCACCCAATTCTTAGCGGCATCCGCATTTAGATATTCCTGCAAACTAACTGAAACTACAGCATGAGTAACATTGCCATATTTATCGGTATACTGCATCTTGATTTTGTGGCTGACGATTGACCAGCGATATTTGCCATAAGGACGTTCACCAATGACAAGGGGAACAGCTTCACCATCACGTTCATATGTCCAGATTTTCACCATTTCTGCAAGCGGGTCGACGCCCAAATAAGCGGATAATGTGATATCAAAGGACATTTCATCCGGCTCAATGCCTGTAAATTCGGTTAAAGCATTGCGCAAATGCCGCTGGTGTGTGCTATATCTTGCCTTGCCAGACCATGTGATATTGTTGATCACTTCCACAACATCTGCGGACACATGAAAGCCGATATCGCCCAAACATCCAACAACCATTAAATCACCCCTAAAATGAAACCGTCACCATCCACGATAGGTAAATATAGCACCAAAACAGCCTGTCCGACTTTAGGCATACCAGATATGACTTTCAGCCAGCCCGAAATAATATCGGTATTATCCAAAATCACACGGGCGGTATTGTTGCCTGGATTTGTTGCACTGACAATGCCGGTCTGCACCATACGGGACAAAATCTTTTCAGTATCCATCATTCAGCCCCCAGAACCTTCCGCAAAGTAGCTTGTGTGGTATAGCCTGAACTGCCCACAGTATGTTTTGCCTGTTTGACGATATATTTTCCATCCCAAGCACCCCAACCTTCCAGCGTGACAGTAATTCCGGCAACAATATCCGGATTGCCGGGGAAGGTGAAATCCGCCATACGAAAATATTTGTTATACAGCCGCAAACATTTTTCCGCCAATGTTTTAGCTTCCGCAATACTGGATACTTTCGCAATAATCTCAAGCTGCTGATTATCTTTTGCATCTTCTTTATAATCGGATGCTTTGGCTGTTGCTGTAAATTTCTTATGCGTCACAGGGTCAGTATACCGCACCCGGCAAGTTGCAAAACGCATTTCGGCTGTGCCTGTGGACAGCTTGTATTTTGTGTATGTACCATCGCCATATTTCACAGTAAATGCTGTGGGTTTTGCTTCAAAATCCGCTTGCTCAAACAGCACAAGGATATTTTTTGTTGCTTTGAGCGACAATCCGGCATTGTGACAGAGTACAGACAGAAAATCAATATCACTGGTTTGAAACTGCTCCACACGTTCATAAACCGGGTTGACTGTGGATTCAAACATGCAGGTCATGCCGTTTGCGCTTGCAATTTCCTCCGCAATACCGGACAGGGAATATGCCTCCCATGCCCGGTTTTTCTTTGTGCGGCGGACACCGGAAACCCAAGGCAATGCTGTGCCACGGATAGTCACTGTTGCAGGTGGACCGGAAACATCAACCGAATCCAGTTCAAACTGCCCACAGTCCAGCACCTTGTCCTGCCCGTCGGCATTCCAATTTTCACGCAGGATAACAGCCTGCATCCGCATGGCAGTGTTTGGGTTGCTGTCTTTGTCCTTGTTATCTTTTTTATCGCTCCCGCTGCCCGCCTTCAGGTATTTCATACTGACATAGCCGGGACCGATATTTGCCCAGCCGCTTTCGGTACTCTGGACAGTTACCGATGCACCGAAAGCAAGCATACCAACCTTTTTATATTTCGTGCCTGCGCCAGCACGGACATTCAGTCCACTTTTTGCTGTTACGGTATAAGTTTTTGCGCTGTCATCCGCGCCGGGTTCTATGGATTCTGATGCGGCATTCACCATGTCTGTCAGCCAGGATGTAACCCATATGCCGTCCCGATCTTGCAGTTTGATTTGCAGATCATCTGGTTCATCCTCTTCATTATCAGTGTAAGTTAATGACAATAAGTAAGGGCGGATTGATTTTGTGATATCTGTGCCGCCAAAAGCAATTTCGACATTGGTACGGCGTGCAAGATTCGCGTTGCTCATCCCAACGCCTCCTTCCAAGGTGGCAAGGTACTGGATGCCTGCCGGACATCATCCAAATCGGGAAGGGTTAGCTGGATTCCAGCAGGGAAACTATAGATATTCCGATGTGTAGGATTGGCGGCAATCAAGCTGTCTGTATGTGTTGTGCTGCCAAGTTGACTGTACGCGATACTGTCCCACATATCACCTTGCACTGTAGTATAAATCCTGCTCATATGTAAGTGTTCCTCCTTGCTGCAATCCGTTCTTCCGCCATTGCTTCATGTAGCATATCCATCATTTCATCCCGGAAATCATACAGCCTGTCCACAGTTTCAGGTGTTGCGTTGCCGTCAATGTGGATATCAAAAATTACCGTAGGTGATGCGGATGCAGCGGGCGCATAGATTGCACTTTCCGCTTGGACAGGCGGATTGACATATGCTCCAATTGCTTCTATAACCTGCGGCGCAAATGCAGTAATTTGCATTTCCGGCATAGCTGCCGCCGCTGCAAAAGCCAGGGAAGTATCCGCTGGCAGAATAGCTTCACCACCATGCAGATTGATAAGTTCCGGACCTTGTTCGCCGACCCATGACCAACCCCGCGGAGCATCGGGAGTACCAGAAGCAAAACCATTTGCCCAGAAGTGTGTACCACCATCACCGGAATTTGCACCTGCACCGATGGTGGAGTATGCGCTTGATATTGTAGATTTGACTGTGTTCAACTGGTTGATGGCTTCCCTTGCAAGTCTGGCATAAGCTTCGCGCACTGGACCTCGCATATCATCTGCCGCTTTAATAAAAGAATTGATGGTGCTTTCTGCGCTTGCTCTTGCTTCATTGCTAAGATTCATATCGGCAACTGTGCTTTTGAAACTTTCCAGCATCTCATTTACTCTTTCAGTAAATTGCGTTTTCAATTCGCCGACACTTTCGGATGTCGCTTTCTGTTCATTTTGCAGGGTCTTCCAGTTTTGCACAGCCTGCTTTAAGTCACTGTCTGTAGCGTTTGCCAGTCCGGCAATTGCCGCGATACCTTGTTCCCCTTCGTCGGTAAGGGAAGCAACCATTTGGCGCAATCCGTCAATTTCTGCGCCACGTGCAATCAGGTTTTGCAGATTGGCGTTGTACCCCTGCCAGTATTTTGTCTGGCTTTCCATGGCATTGTTTAAGGTATCTACACTGATTGCGGCAGATTCTTTCACCTGATCCCACAAGTTATATTGTGCGGATATGCTTTCATAGGCTTCTGCGCAAGCTGTATCATAAGCTTCTGTCAACGCTGCCATTTGGTCAGAAACATCAGCCGCGGCATTCCCAAGGTCAACAAGCTTTGCGGCGTCTTCTGCTGAAACTTCCCCGCCGCTCACTGCCTGAATCGTGAAAGCGTCCATAGCGTCTTTCAGTGCGGCAACTTTATCCGCAGCTTCGCTGGATGCCTGCTCACAATTTTTCACCGATTCGCTGTAGCTCATTACTGCGGCTTCTGCATTGCTGACTTCATATTCGGCACGATCAAGTTCATCCATCAGCTTTTGATATTCCACATAGGAATTATCATCGTATGCGTTTAGTTCATGGATTTTTTTCTCTGTGTCCGCGCGTTTTTTCCGGGCGCGCTCCAGCGCATTTTCAGCCATTGAGAGTTCAACGCGATTTTTAACAAGCTCTTTTTCAACATCTGACTGTGTTTTCAGTCCTTCGTTGTAAGCGTCCTGATATGCCCGCTGCTGCGCATCTTGTTTCATCGCGTTGATGTGTTCACGCAGCGCTTGTGTACCGCCTTCGATGCTGTTGGTTTCCAGGTCGATATACTCTGCCAGTTCCGGCACTGTATCACAAAGCATCGTAAGGGTGGTATGATATTTTTCTTTTTCATCAGCAGTATGCCGGGTTGCTGTGCCAAGCCCATCCAGCACATCAATATACTTTTCAGCCATATTTGCTGATGCAAGTGTTTTGGACATGGATTCGGCGAAAGTGTTTTCCGCTGCCCGGAACGCATCATTCATACCGCGTGCAGCTTCGGTAAGTTCCTGTACCGGCGGCACAGCTTCATTGGAAGCGGATACAATTGCAGTAAGCCCTGCAACCAAGGCAGAGATCCCCGCAACACCTGCCAGAACAGGCCCTGCTGCTGCAAGGGACGCCAGCAACGGAGCTTGTTTCAGGGCAATTAAAGCTTTTCGACCTGCTACCAAAAGTGCAAGCACGCCTGTCGCTGCCGTAAGTGCCGCCGTCCCAGCACCGATTGCTTTAACAAGCGCAGGATTTTTGTCAATAAATTTGCCAATTCCGCTGAAAATATCTGCACCAAGGGAATAGACTTTACGCATAGCAGGAGTGAATTTTCCGCCAATGCTGAGTGTAAGTCCTTCCCACGCGGATTTCATTAAGGTCAAATCGCCGTTGACGTTATCCAGCTTGATTTCTGCCATAGCTTCCGCAGCACCTGCACAATTGTAAATGCTGTCTGTCAGGGAAGCGTAATCTTCATCGGTGGCATTCAAAATTGCAAGCAGTCCATTGTAACCACGCTGCCCGGCAAGCGTCATGGCATTATTGACCTTTTCCGATTCGGTCATCTGATCAAAATAACCGCGCAGTTCATTGATGGTGCTGCCAAAACTTTTCATGGTGCCATCTGCGCGAATGGCTTTAAATTCGTATTCACCAAAAGCCTCGCTGGTCAGTGTTGCGCCTTCCAGCAAACCATTGAACATATTTTTCAGTGCAGTGCCTGCGATGCTGCCTTTTACGCCAGCGTTCGCCATTAGCCCAACCGCAATGGACACATCTTCAATGGAATAACTGAGTGCGCCAGCAATAGACGCCGATTGTTTGAATGTTTCGCCCATGATTGAAACGCTGGTATTAGAGTTGGTTGCAGTTGCCGCAAGTACATCAGCAAAATGGGAAGTATCTGCCGCAGCTAAGCCAAATGCGGTTAAACTATCCGTTACAATATCAGAAACTGTTGCTAAATCGCCGCCGTCTGCCGCGGTCAGGTTCATAACACCATCCATGCCAGCCATCATTTCAGCAGCATCCCAACCTGCCATTGCCATATACCCCATGGCTTCCGCGCTTTGTTGGGCTGTGAATTTGGTGGTTGCGCCCAGTTCTTTTGCCTGTGCGGTTAATGCCGCCATTTCTGTCGCTGTGGAGCCAGATAACGCTTCCACATTGGACATAGCTTCCTCGAAATCGCCGGCAATTGTGACGCATTCCATATACCCGCTATAAATTCCATGAAGTGCTGTGGCAAGACCGGCGGCGGCAATTGCGCTTGCCGCTGCGTCAAAAGCCACGGTAGTTGTTTCGCCAAAACTTTGCGCGCTCTGTGCGACTTGCTCCTGCCGCCCGCGTAAAGTTTCTAACTGACTGCTTAGCCGTGCGCTTTCGCTTGCAAGCTGATTGGTATTTACGCCAGCTTGCTGAAGCCTTGTGCCTGTTTCGCCCAAACGCTGCTGCTGGCGTTCTAACGCCGTGTTGGTGCCTGCGATACGCTGTTGTAACTGCAATTCTTTCTGTTCCAGCGCTGCCTTTTGACGTTCCAGCGCGGCGGTAGATTTCCCTGCCGCCTGCGTTTCTTGTATCTGCTGTTGTAGAAAACTTTTCTGCTGTGAAAGTTTTGCCTGCTGCTGTTCCAGATTGGCAAGTTTCTGCCTTGTCGCTTCTACTGCGCCTTGTTGTTTCTGCCAGGCGGATATATCAGATTGCGCACGGTTTAATGTTTGGATTTCCTTGCCCAGACGTGAAAATTCAGCCTGGGCTTTGGAAAATGTACCGCTAAACGCACTGTTTGCTTGCGCGCTCAGCCGAAACTCCATTTCATAGGTTTTTCCTTTGCTCAACGCACTCGCCCTCCTTTGTTTGTTGTCTGCGGTCTGGTTTCTTCCCGAACAACTTCATTGTTTGTCTGGATATATGCGTTTAGTTCAGCCAAAGAGAGTGATTCCCAAAATGGAATCGGAGTATTGCAGTTCCTCGCCAGAATCATGCACTGTTTGCGGAGCCATGATGCTGTGACATTCAGCGCTCCGACAGCAGCAAAAAATCCTTTGTCCTGCGCAGGATTGCATTTACCTCAAGCAGCGGCATTGCATACAACAATGTCATATCAATTTTTTCTTCGCAGGCACGCAAAGCAACCCGCGCCTGATATTCGCCGGATAATGCCGGTACAGGGGCGGGAATGCCCAACCGTGTCAATTCAGAGCCAACTGTCAGGAAATCACGCCCGTTCAGTTTGTTGAAATCAAAATGCAGTGTTTCATAGGTTTTGCCCTCCCACGAAAACGGCTTTTTGAAATTGTGCGTGTAAGTGTAGACGCTTTCTTCCTCCTGATCCAGCGGGTCAACGATGATAATTTCGCCATTGTTTGTGTTGTCCATTAAAAACCCTTCTTTCAAAATATCCGGTTATTGTTGTTCTTACAGTCCTAAGCCCTTGCGGATGTCCGCCCAATAATCCACGCCGCCTACGCTGAAAATCTGGTTAAACGGGTCAATCTCCCAAAGTGAGTTCCCATTTTCAAATGCGGCATAATAATAGACATTAAATTCGCCAGACGCATCTGCGGCAGTAACTGGGGCGATTGTGCCTGGCGACATCTTTTTGGGCAGCACAGTCATGACGTGTTTTTGTTTTGTGAAACCCAGTTCAACTTCACTTGTGTCCCAATACTGCTCAACCGCCCGCAAATCAATGTGATGTTTTTTCGGGACAAGCAGTTTTGACGCTGCGCCAGTAACGCTCAAAAACTGTAAATTCAATGTCATAACATCAATCATACCAGCCAGCGGGGTTTCGATGTTGCCCATCATGCCCGCGCCAGTAATAGTAGATGTCAGATACGAAATGTCCGGCAGTGTTGCTTTGGCAATGCCAAGCAGATCTATGCCGTCTTCATAGACTTCAAACGAAATATAAGCTTGTGGTCTGTTCATTGGCTGCTCCTTTCTCGTTACGCAAATGCCGCCGCGACATAGTCTGCGTCATATTCAAGTGTGAAATCACATTGCTGCATCGGGCTTGGTGGCGTCATATAAATATGGACGCGGATAATCCCTGCCATCAAGTCTGTTGTCGGGTTTTCGTCGCTGATGATTTCCGCGCGTGCGCCCAGCAGATATCCGGAACCAACCAAGCCATTGAGCCAGATGTTGCAGGTATCCA
>CAJUDU010000069.1 GCA_910584935.1 uncultured Butyricicoccus sp.
ATTCTCATACTCCCATTATATCATTGTTCTACAGTTATGTGAACACGCCCTAGGGGCTTGCTCAGATACACGCTAATGCTCTCCTGCCCAAAAAGCGTTCCAAAGTAGCATCCTTTAACCAAACAGGAGCGCAAAGAGAATCGTGAGATTTTAAGAAAACGTATATTTGTTGAACATGGCATCCGCTTTGTTAAAAGATTTCGCATCCTCTCGGAGCGTTACCACAACTGTAGAAAACACTTTGCTCTTCGTTTTTCCTTGATTGCTGGTATCTGTAATTTTGACCGCTTTGCTTAATTTCGCAAGAGGTCTATTGAAGCCGCCATTCTTATTTCCGGCAAGCTGTCCCGTGACTATGAACAGGAGCAGTTAAAGACCGTCGTTGAAACCTTGGGACGGGAAGTGAAACAGCAAAAGCGGGTAAAAATCCGGGAAATTGAGATCATCTATAACTTCATTGGTGCGTTTGATTTTGAGGAAGCGCGGGAGCAATCCCAAACTGCCTAAGATAAAAATAATGCGAGGGTCGGCGCAGTTTGACGCTACGCCGACCCTCGCTTAAAATGTTTTCTTACGTCATTGCCCCATTGCGGCGGCATTTGTATTTAGATTGCTA
The DNA here is from genome assembly GCA_910584935.1 of uncultured Butyricicoccus sp. Lineage (GTDB taxonomy): Bacteria > Bacillota > Clostridia > Oscillospirales > Butyricicoccaceae > Butyricicoccus_B. The sequence continues at coordinate 617 of CAJUDU010000069.1, forward strand.
TTTTTCCCTGCCGGTTTTTTGCATCATTTTTGCATCTTTATTTCACTTTGGGCTGTGCCATTGCAATTTATGTGCGGCTGTGGTACACTGGAAGCTACTACTTTGGGAAGGAGTCCCTTCTTAAAATGTCTGAAAAAAATACCATGACACGCAGCGCAATGCTTTTTCTGCCCGCAAAGGTGCTCGAAGGGGTATTGCTGCTTTTCATGTCTGCCCTTTATACCCATATTTTCACGGAAACAGCGGCAGGCACATTTGGGCGTGTGCAGCAGATTTCTAACTTTGCCTATTTGCTGGTAGCCGCATGGATGGCAAATGCCTCCACGCGCTATGCGGCGGAGGAACACAAGCGGGATAAAGCCAGTGGGCTGCTTTCCACAATGACTGTTGTTTACCTAATCATGGGCGCCGTTGGCGCGGTAAGCTGTGCAGTTTTAGCGGTTATCACAGGCAGTACGCTGTATTTGCCAGGCATTATTATGTTTTGCACCTATACCGCGTTTACCATCCTGATCAATATGTTGGTACAGCTTGACCGCGTGAGGCCAGCGATTTTGTTTTCGTTGATTTCCGCTTCCCTCAAGCTGATTGTTGCGATTGTGCTGGTCGGTGGCAAAAGCAATTTCCCAGACCCGACGCCGGCGCTCGCCGCTAATATCATTGCGGATGGCGTTGGTGCGCTTGGCGCCGCCTTTGCGCTGGGGATGCCGTCTGCTGTGCGCCTGCGGCGCGCTTCCCGCGCCATGCTGGACAAGATGCTGGCTTATGGCGTGCCGCTGATGGGGGTTGCGCTTTGCTCTGGGCTGCTGAACTTGTTTGACCGGTTTTATATTTACGGTGTATTTGGCGATGCAACCGGTGCGATTTACTATTATAACAGTTCGGTGCCTAATTCGGTGTTTACCATGATTTCAGTCGGCGTGCTGCGCGGTGTGTATCCGGCAGTATTGCGCGCATGGAATGAACGCAGTCATATGGAAGCCCGTAGCCTGCTGAATGCTGGCGTGCGTTTGTATTTATTGGTCGCCTTGCCTGCGGCGTTTGGGCTGGCGGCCGTTTCCGGGACATTCTGCCGCACTTTTTTTGCAAAAAGCTATGCGGCAGGCGCACCAGTCATTTGGATGACTGCCTTTGCTATGGTTTTCATGGGGCTGACCGAATATGCCAACAAAGGCTATGAGCTGGAACAGGATACCCGTCCGGTTTTGCCAAACTGTGCCATTGCAATGGTGGTGAAAATCGTTGCCAGCATTGTTTTTGTCCATTTGATGGGCTTTATTGGCGGTGCTGTCGGTTCGGTGGTGGCGTTTGCCTGCTATTTCCTGCTGACAGCTTTTCGGGTGCGGAAATATTTTATGTGGAAAGTGCCGTTTGGTTCATTTTTGCGCATCCTGATTTCGGCGATACTCTGCGGTGTATCCGCATATGCCTGCACCAAACTGCTGCCAGTTGGCGATTTGCTGCGGCTGGTTGTGGGCATTGTTGTTGGCGCGGCGGTGTATGCGTGCAGCTTAATTGTTTCTGGGGAAGCACGGGAAGAAGTTGGCTGGCTGCTGCGCAAACTGAAAAAAAGACAATAAGTTTTCGCATTTTTATGGATGATTCCTATATTTTGGGGCAAAATCCAAATAGCTTTGCCTGGATACCAGGCAAGATAGGAGGAATCTGGGAATGCGAACCAGGCTGTGGATCAGTATTATCCTGCTGTGGGTGGTTTGGGCAGCCATAAAGCCTCTGGCAGCGCCAGCGGCGCAGTCTGTGCTATGGCAGATCGAACATATTTCACCGGAATATGCTTATCCAGACGGCGCTTATGGTAATGGGAAATCCGTCCAGCAGACCCAGCAGGACGGGCGGATGGCTGTTACATTTGAGGCGCTGCAAGGTGCAGTTTCATGGAAATGTCCTGTTCCTGCATCTGGGCGGTTCCGGGTATCCGCGCAGTTCCCATCGGGCAGTGCTGTGCTGAAAATTACAGGTACAGGCATCGCACTGCGGCGGTTTCCGCTCGTTTCCGGGCGGGATATGATTGTGGATATTTCAGATTGGCAAGGGGAAGTTACTCTTTGGCTGGTGGTGGACAGCAGGCAGCCGGGTGAAATCCAAATTGAAGGGCAGGCCTAAGCCTGCCCTGTGCGCGGCTTGACCTGGTGCACTGTAAGCTGTGTGCCATCTACGGTAAAGCCGATTTCATAGTCGGAAAACTCCAGAAAATATGTTCTATCCGGGTCTTTCTGATAGGCGGGGCGCGGGTCATGCGCAAGCACGGCAAGTAGGGCTTGCTGTAAATGTGCTGGCACTTGTGTCAGCAGCGCTTGGGGAAAGTCCACAGATAATTGATGTGCCTGGGTGGTTTCTGTAAAGCCGCCAGTGGCTTCCGGATGGCTGTCTACATAAGGCAGATAGGGTTTGATATCATAAATCGGGGTATTGTCCATCAAATCCGCACCAGATACGTGCAAAATAGGACCTTGCGGGGTATGTAGCGCAATTTGTTCCAGCTTTACACAGGAAAGTCCCAAAGGATTTGGACGGAAAGGGGAACGGGTTGCAAATACCCCCATACGTTGGTTGCCACCTAGCCGCGGCGGGCGTACGGTTGGGAACCACGAACTGCGGATAGAAGCAGAGAACTCCCATATCAGCCATAAATGGGAATAACCATCCAGTCCGCGAAAGGCCTCTGGTTTGCGGTATTCCGGCTCAAAGATAATTTGAGCTTTCAGTGTGTCAATTAGCCCGCTTTGCCGGGGAATGCCAAATTTGGTTGGAAAATCGGTATGGATATGCGCAATGGTTTTGCAGCAAAGTATGTTTTCCATAAAAGGGGAACACCTCGTTTCTATGGAACAAAAAGTTAGGAATCCGACGGTTCGGTATCATCAAGTGTTAAGGGCATGGCAGCTTTATTGACCAGCCCTTTGCGGTACTGCATGGGCGAAATGCCAACGCGGCGCACAAAATGCGTAATCAAATTGCTGCTGTTGGGGTAGCCGACTTGCTGAGAAATTTCACTGATGGGCAGTGTGGTGCTGGCAAGCAGGGTTTTGGCATGGTCAATCCGGCTGTTGATGACAAATTCATTGGGAGAAAATCCAGTCATTTCCTTGAAAAGGCGGGAAAAATAAAAATCGCTTAAACCGGAAATCTGCGCAAGCTGGTGCAAGGTGATTTTCTCGCCAACATGGGTGCGGATATAAGAAATGGCACGATGGATGGAATCGTCATTTTTGCGCAGGCAAGGGGACATAATCGCTTGGTCAAACAGACTTAAAATACGATACATCCGCAGTGAAGACGCAAACATGGATTCACTTCCACCGGACTGGTAAAAAGCAACCAAATTAAGGATTTCGGTTTGGATGGATTCATTCTGCACCCCATCAATCAGGATGCCGCAGGACTGATTGATATAGGCGCAAAGTTCATGGCTGTTGCCGCCATCGATATGGATATACAGGAAGTCCAGCCCATCTTCTGCGGCGTAGTAATGGTGAGGCTTTGTGCAGTCAAACAGAAGGATTTGCCCGGCAGTGGCCTCATAATAACTGACAGTATGGTCAGTTTCTATTTCAAGGCACAGCTTACCTGTGCATACATAAGCCAGCAGCAGGGGCGGGAAAAAATTGCGTTTCACATAATAATCTCGGCTGGCGAAGATATGCCCGCACCCAGAAGGGAAAAGGAATAAAGAAGATGCAGATTTCGGCGAAGTAAAATTGAGGCAGATTGACTGCGGCAGGATGCCGATTTCAGAACTGGGCATAGCAATATCGTCCTTTCAGTATAAAGGTTAAGGGGCAAACACACGCTTGAAACGTTTTTTGATATGCAAGGTGTTTTTCTATGCTGGGAATATTATATCACAAAATTGGTCAAAGATTAAGGGCAAATGTCAAATTTTATTCCATGACGCTGGGCAGGCGGCATACTGCCGCAAATCAGTTGGGGCTTAAAATCATATCCCGCTTGTGGTATAATCATAAAAGATAACATGAAACCGGCTGGAGGTGGCGTCAATGAAAAAATACCGTTTTGCAGCGGTGATATTGCTTTTTGCAATCCTTGCAATGCTAATTCCAGGGGCTTCCGCCGCAACAATTGTTTTGACGGCTGTCAATGATGGTTTTTTACCCTTATCAGCATCAACCATGCCAACCCGCCGCAGCGGTGAATGGTATGTGCCATATAGTGTGTTTACCGAAGAGTTCCCGATTGCCGCTGAACTTCAAGATGACGGCGATACCTTGGTTTTGCGGGATGATAACACCATACTGACATTTTCCCTGTCGCAAAGCTATGTTTCTGACCAATATATGAACAGCTATGAACAACCCGCCTATTCAATCAATGATACCGTTTATGTGCCGGTCAAATTGGTTTGCAGCGTTTATGGGTTATCTTTTTCGCTGATTGCTGGTGATTATCAGGTATTGCGCATCTGCGATGGGACAGAAGCCCTTTCAGACTATGTGTTTATTGCGGTGGCGACCCAGGATATGAGCAGCATTGTCAATACATACAAAGGCCCGCCGCAGCTGCCGCCTGAATCCACACCGCAGCCTGAACCAGAACCTGAACCTCAGCCCGAACCAGAACCAGTGGATACCAGTCCGGAACCGGTGCCGCCAGAAGAACCGATTACCCCGGCAGCCATCCGCCCAGAGCAGATTTATTTAACATTTTCGGGGCAGCCAAACCAATATTCAGGCGATTTGCTGGATACCCTTTCGGCATATGGAAGGCAAGCAACGTTTTTCCTGCCTGCTGGGCAAGCATGGGATGGGGAATTTGTCCGCCGCATGGCGGCAGAAGGGCATGGTGTTGGTTTTCTGGTCACATTGTCCACGTTTGACCAGCCTGGGCTGTTATCTGATGCCAATGCACGCCTATTTGCACTCACAGGCATGACATCCCGATTAATTTCGGTTGCGGAGGGCAGCAGCCAGTTAAATGCGGCGCAGCGGGATGCTGCGGTTGCGGCGGGTTACCGCTTTTGGGACGCAACTGTCATTGCCAATGATAAAACTGGGACAGCCAGCCAGGTTGCCGGGCTGATGCTTGCTTCTTTTGATGGGACAACGGCAACAACGGTGTTGGGGATGCATCATGCCCGTTCCACCAATGCGGCACTGACCCTCATTTTACGGGATTTACGGGTCAACCGGGTATCCACAGCCGTTGCAACAACAGCAGATGTGCCAGTGAATTTATCCGGGGATATCCGTTGACTGTCCGTTTGTTTCCAGTGCGGCAGATTGATTTGCTGGCTGGCGTGGTGTATAATAACAGGTATGGATGTGGAAAAATGGGGAAAAGCGCCACATCCACAGGAGGTTCTCTATGCAGAGTTATCGTGCATTTTCCCGCAGTGAACGCGGGAGCCGGCATATGAAAACCGGCATTGTATGTCAGGATTTTGCGCTGGCAACAGATGGTGTGCCAGGCTGTTCCATCGCCATTGCCGCCGATGGGCATGGCGGTGCGGATTATTTCCGCAGCGAACGCGGCGCACGCTTTATTGTGCAGGCTGCCGCAACTGTGCTGATGGAATTTGCATCGGAAACATCACTTGTGCAGCTGCGGGATTATGCCACACGGAATAAGCTGATGCGGGAAGTATTCCAGAAAATCCATGCCAAATGGCTGGAGCTTATCCAAGCGGATATGTTTGACTATCCCTTTTCAGAAACGCAGATGGAAAATGTAAGCCTCAAATGCCGCCGTCAATACCTGGATGGGAAAAATGTGGAACGCGCATATGGTACAACTGTCATAGCTGCACTTGTCACGGATAAATATTGGGTTGGCATCCACCAAGGGGATGGGCGCTGTATTGCTGTGCGTACAGACGGTACCTGCGAACAGCCAATCCCATGGGATACACGATGCGAAGGCAATGTTACAACATCTGTATGTGATGAAGATGTGGTGAATGAATTCCGGCACTGTTTCAGTGAACAATTGCCTGCGGCAGTGTTTTTGTGTACCGATGGCGTTGAGGATGCCTATCCGGATTTGGATGGCGCATATGGCTTTTGCCAGGTGCTGTCCTCTATTTTCCTGAGCGATGGTATGCCAGGGCTGGAACGGGCTGTGGCAGAATACCTGCCAAACATCAGCCGCCGCGGCAGCGGTGATGATGTCACAGTTGCGGCACTATTTTGCCCTGACCGGTTAGAACCGATAACCGAAGTGCTGAAAATTGAAGAACGCCTGCGCCGTGCGGCAACGACTTGGGAACAACTGAACCGGGATTGTTCAGAACATGAACATAAATTTAGCCATGTGAAAAACACGTTGGCAGACCAGCGTGCGGAAGTAACCCGACTGGAAAAGCTGATAGATTTGCGGAAACAGGAACTGGGGCAGCTTCAGGAACGGATTCGGCAAATGGAAGCCCAAGCGGAAGCAAAAAACAAAGAACTGCTGGAATTAAGTGAAAAATTGGAAAAAGCGCAGGCAGAGGCAGGCGAAACCGAAAATCGTGACCAATGGATGGGGGAAGAAGACAAGCGGTTACATACCGAGCTGGAACAGGCCACGGCAGAAGTGGAAGGGCTGATGGATGCCGCTGATGAGGCACGGAAACAGATTGCGCAGAAAAAGCGGGAACGCGGTGAACCAGTAGAAGATGAAAACTATGGCGAAGATTTTACCGAGCCATGGGCATTTGTCAACCAGCGCAGCGGCAGGAACCCGCCGGACAAGGGCTAAATTGCAGAAAGGGGAAACCATGCCAAATACATTTGAGCTGATTTATCAAGTTGTGCGCCGCATCCCGCGGGGCAAGGTTGCAAGCTATGGGCAGGTGGCACGGCTTGCTGGCAACCCCCGCTGGGCAAGGGTGGTTGGTTATGCGCTGCACGTAAATCCAGACCCGGAAAATATCCCTTGCTACCGGGTTGTGACACAAAATGGGCAGACTTCGCCTGCGTTTGCGTTTGGCGGCGCGGATATTCAGCGTGCAATGCTGGAAGCGGATGGCGTGGTGTTCCTGCCCAATGGATGTGTGGATATGGAACATTTTCGCTGGGAACAAACCGTTTGACCCGGAGGTTAAACCCACAAAAAGGGTTCTTTCCACTGGAAATTTTCTTTGCCCGCGCCAACTTCAAAATGGTATTTCCCAATGCCTAAATCAATACCAGAGAATATACCATTGTCACAGGAGATCATGATCTGATTGCCTTTCCCCAACACGGTAAAGGCTTGTTTGTTTAACGCGGTTGGTGCAAGCAGCAAAGCGCGGATGCCGTTTGTAAACCATTCGGGCGCAGCACCTTCATAGTGGCTGATTTCTTCAGGCTTTTTGGATTTATGCGCGGTGCCCTGCATAGCGCCATAGCCAAGGGCAATAATGCCATAAATTTTGTGGGATTTTGCGATTTTGGCGTTCTTTTGGATGCCTTTCCGGCTGAATGTGCCACCAACCCACCAGGAATTTAATCCGAGTGTCTGCGCAAACAGCATAATATCTGCGCCACAATAACCAATTTTTTCAGCAGCATCCGCCGTATCATTTGCCGCCAGTATGATATAATTGCGGACGCCTTTTGCTAAAAATAACCGCAGTGCCATGCCAAATGCCTGTATATTTTCAGTGACCAGACATAAATTGATGCCATAATCTGCATTGTTTTGCGCAATCCGCATACAAAGCTGCCGGCAAATTGGTTCTGGTATGGGCTGCTTGGTATACCGGCGCACCGTATGCCGGCATTCAATTGCTTGTTTGATTGTCATTGGGATGGCCTCCTGATTCATGTTGTCATGATTTTTGATTTCTTTTTCATCATGTCATGGGTTTTACTTTCTTTTTCACCATTTTATCATATTCACAATTGGTGCGCAATGAAAAGAAAAAGAATTTTTTTCATGTCACTTGCCATCTGGCGGGACATATGCTACAATGAAGAAGTATATTCAGCAATCCCCATTGTAAGAAAGGCGTGTTTGTTTTATGAAGATTTCTTCTGCTTTGGCGGCGGATTTATCCCAAATATATGGAAGCAGCCTTGCGCCCAAGCAAACTGGCTATGGAACTTTCCAGCAGGCGCTTCAGCAGGCAAGTACGGTATCCAGCCCGGCTTCTTTGGAAGGAATGTTCCAATCCGCCTCACAAGCAACGGGCGTGCCTGTAAACCTGCTGAAAGCAGTTGCAAAAGCGGAATCCGATTTTGACCCGAAATCACTTTCCCATTGCGGCGCGGCAGGCATTATGCAGCTCATGCCGGATACTGCCCGTACTGTTGGCGTGACCGATGTATGGGATCCTGCCGAAAATATCCTTGGCGGCGCAAAATATCTGCGGATGATGCTTGACCGTCATGATGGTGATGTTACCCTTGCGCTGGCGGCGTATAACGCCGGGCCAGGCAATGTGAAAAAATATGGCGGTGTCCCGCCATTTAAAGAAACCCAGAATTATATCAAGAAAATCACTAAATTTATGGGCGGCAGTTTGGATATCGGTACATTGCCCCCAACGGCGCAGCAATCCTCTAATCAAACTTTTGGTATTGCCGCGCAAAGCCCCACAGCATATGCCGCATATGGCTATAACCCATATGCAAATGTGATCCAGGCAATCAGTTCGGTGATGACCGGGAATACATCGGCACTGCCAGATGTTTTGAATGCGTTTTATCAAACTGGCAGTATGTCGCAGGAAAATGCGCTGCTGTTCTGTGATGCGCTGAAAACATTGACACAAACCCGGCTGTTAAATATGTTGTCCCAGAATGATGAGGAGAATGATGATTACCTTGCCAGCCAGTGGATTTGATGGGGTATAAGAATTTATTTTTCAAAAAAACACAAACGGTACCGCCGAATGGCAGTACCGTTTTTTTATGTCTATATGCTGCTTTGCGGCATAAAAACAGCAGCCTGTAATTTGTATACAAGCTGCTGTCTTTTTTATGCTTTCTGTTAATGCCGCTTAGCGGTAATCATAACCGGAAGACGCAGAAGCCATAGTTTTATGAGAAGTCAAGGTTTCCTGAACCAGCAGGAGAGCCACAGCAAGAATTGCGAACCACATAATCGTTACTCCCTTCTAAGTTAAGCCGTATATTTGGGGTGTTTAGCGGTAATCATAACCGGAAGACGCAGAAGCCATAGTTTTATGAGAAGTCAAGGTTTCCTGCACCAGCAGGAGAGCCACAGCAAGAATTGCAAACCACATAATCGTTACTCCTTTTCTAAGCTCGTAATGAGGTATTATATATTTTGGGTGACAGGCGATCAGCGGTAATCATACGCATCCATACCAGATGGATATGCTTGCCGCCCACAGGATGTGATAGCCTCCTGTGTTAAAAGAATGCTGACAGCTAAAATTGCGAACCACATAATCACTTGCTCCTTTCGTTTGATTGATTTTGTTTTTGGGGGTTTCCCTTTCGTTGATATAAATATAACAGATTCGCGGTAGATTTTCTTTCAGCATCATGCCTTTCCGGATTCTTTTTGCGAAAAGCAATATTTCGTAACCCATATTGTAGGATGCCTGTCGCTGACCGGGTTTTCACAGCAAAATATAAAAAAACTTTTTCTGCCTTCGGCGCACCGCCCTGAGCACAGTCTATCCGGCTGTCAGCGTTTTTATAATATTTTGAGATGCGGGAAAAGAAGGGAATCGGGATTGACAATATGACCAAAAACAGGGGTCGTAATTTGTAGGAAATATCAATAGACAAGAAGGCTTGCCGGATATATAATGAAATCACGATAAAGAAACCGGTTTCTTAAATAAAGAAACCGATATCCAAAGAACTTTTTAGAACAAAATAAAGCTTGCCCAGCGCGGCAGGACTTTATTTTGGAAAGTTAAGAGTCCGGTTTCTTAACAGCGACAAAATCCCTGTAAAACAATATATTAGAAAAGGATGGTAACAATCATGAAAGAACTCAGAATTGGTTTGGTAGGCACTGGCGGCATCGGGCGCACCCATATCGAACGCATCAACAACACTTTGCAGGGCGGCAAAGTCGTTGCCTGCGCTGACCCGGCTGGCGCATTCGGCGTATCTGTCGCTGAAAAATACGGCATCAAAGGTTTTGAAAACCCAATTGATATGATCAATGACCCTGAAATTGACGCGATTATGTGTACCACGGCTGACCCGTACCACGAAGAATATGTGCTTGCTTCTATCGCGGCTGGCAAGTATGTTTTCTGCGAAAAGCCCCTTGCGCCAAAAGCAGACGCCTGCAAGCGCATTGTAGAAGCTGAAATGAAAGCTGGTAAGAAACTGGTTCAGGTTGGCTTTATGCGCCGCTATGATTCTGGCTACAAGCAGCTCAAAGAAGCAATTGACAGCAAAAAATATGGTGAAGCCCTACTGCTGCACTGCGCACACCGCAACCCTTCTGTACCAGATGACTGGGATAATACAATGGCGGTTGAAAACTCCATGGTACATGAAATTGATGTGCTGCGCTGGCTGCTCGGCGAGGATTACGCAACTGCGGAAGTTCGTTTCGGCAAAAGCACCCGTCATGCGGTAAATGGCTTGCATGACCCACAGATTATGATTCTGACAACCAAATCCGGCGTCCGCATTGATGTGGAATCCTATGTCAATAACTTTAATGATTATGATATTAAGTGCGAAATTGTTTGCGAAGATGCAGTGCTGAATATGCCACAGCCTGCTTACATCTCGGTGAATACCAAGGCAACGACTGGGCACGCAATGTATACCGATTGCTTCCAGCGCTTTGCAGACGCTTACAACGATGAAATTCAGGCTTGGATTAACGCATCCAAAGAAGGCCGTGTCGATGGCCCAACCGCATGGGATGGTTACGCTTGCCAGGTAGCGGCAGCCGCTGCTTCTAAGGCGCGTGATACCCAGACCATTGTAGATGTTGTTTATGACCCAATGCCAGATTTCTATCAAGCATAAACCATCTTTTTTCTTACTTTCCGGCAGGACAGGGTTTATTTTTGATTGCCTGTCCTGCCAAACTAAGCCCTCTTGATTGGGATTGCCATAATCCCAATTTCTATTATTTGTCAAAGGGAAGTGGGAATCGTTTCTTCCCTTTGACAACCCTTATAATGAAAATACTAAATTGGAGGTAATTTTTATGCAACTGGCGATTTGTACTGACGTATTCGCGGATTTATCCTATCCGGATATGCTGGATAAAGTAAAATCTTACGGCA
>CAJUDU010000070.1 GCA_910584935.1 uncultured Butyricicoccus sp.
GGCCTTTCTTTATTTTGCTCTCGTCGTCGATGCCCTTATGTGAACACGCCCTAAGCTCCGCTAACCCCTGTGTAGCCATGCGGGTATGTCCCATAACAACATTAACACTATTCGGGATGTGAAAACGCACCTTGTGAGCAGGAAGTGGGCGCTTGAAAATGCGCAGAGCACCAGCATAGTTATAAGCGATACCGGTTGCATCAGTACCACGGCATTCACATTCGTGTGAGAGAACCGTTAGGATTTTATTCTTCTGACGAGTGCTTAAGGCATTAGAATAGTCAATAAGTCCAAAAAGAGAGCACATTTTTCATTCCTCCTCATCTGCCGTCACAGGTTCGTTGACATACAAGCTGCGTTCCTTCAAATACTGAATTAATTCTGGTTCGTAAACTTGTTGTAAGAAATCTAGCCAGCTTAACTCTTGAATCTCTTGGTCTGACAGAAACACCGAAACATCACAAAGATGGTTCACCAATTGCAGCGTAGCAAGCAGTGTGTTCAGTTTCAATGTTCCACGGAAAATGCGCAGCTCAACAGTATGCGCGTTTGTCAAATTAACTGCCATATATCGTCCAAAATTGTACCGCTTTGCATCGTCAAGGATATCCATAGGGTAGAAGTTTCATGCCGTACCTAGCAGCCCATTTGTCAAGCTGATTCCTGGTGCGGCGGCTGAACCGCAGCAACTCTGGCCAGAACTTTTCCACGAAGTAAAGTAAGCGGGCAATCGCAGTTTCCTGCTGCTCGTAACTGCTGCCAAAGGCTAACCGTGAAATATGAATATGTAACCCGCAGGTATAGGCTTTATGACTGGTATAGCCCAGATCTAGTGCCCTTTCCAACACATCACCCCAAGGCATTGTATTCATATGGTAATCAAGGGTCATTGGGTGTGTGACAAGTTCCAAACCATCATCCAAACTGCCATCCGTTTTGATATACAAATTTGTAGAGTTTTCATTGGCTACCTCCAACAGCTCCTGTGCATTGTCACGGTCTTTGCCACCATGATCAATTTCCAGCTCAACGCCTAAATAACGTGTTCCCTCACCATGAAAAATCGGTTCAGGTTTATAGTTGTAATCGTGAATTTCCACTGTATCTACTGCATTTTCGTAACAATATTCACAAAGCGGCATATCATCACCAGGCAAATAATATGCTTCTCCATCTGGCACCAAACGCCCACAGTTTTCACAGGCAATGAAACGGTTTTCGCGGCAGGATTCACACAAGGTGTAATGCTCATCACCAGCATCATCGGCAGCATAAATCCGCGCACCACAGGAATCACAGTTGACCGTCAGTGTATCAGCGCAATCCGGGCATAGCAGATCACCGCTGACCTCATAACATTCATAAACTGGAAATCTTCCTTGGCAGTGTGTACAAATAAACATTTCGTTTTCCATTATTTTCTCCTCCTTAAAATGCAAGAACGGCACGCTTTTTATCGCGTACCGTTCATTTTTTCGTAGTTTTCAGTTTTGTGTTCAAGTTGTTCAGGGATGGCAATAATTTGTCCGTTGATTCGCATAAACGATTCAGGTGTGCGAAAATATTGTGTGTATTTTTCCAGTTGCGAATCTGTCAGACTCGTGAAATGATCGGCATCTGGCGGTGCGCCACACAGGAAGAACGTCCCGGCAATGATATCATACATTTCGCCAGTTTCAGGATGATATAACGCCCGGTTTAATGGCAACCCAAGCAATTTGCCTTCGTCATTACAGATAAGGGCAACAGGGTCACTGAATGGGTATACAGCCTGAATTATTCCTCCGACAATCTTTTTCATCTCGTCAAGTATTCCGTCAATTTCAAGCGGGTAAGGCGGCTTATGCGGTTCAATCAGCAAGACTTTCATAACTTTTTCGGCTCCTTTATAGGCAAAGTAAAAACTCGGAGCAAATGATGCTCCGAGTCTCTCTATTAATATAGTATATATTTGGAATTTCATCCGTTACAGATTTAGCATTATTTTTCACAAGCCCAAATCCGATCATTTTAGATTTTTACGAAAAATTTAATTTTAATCTTGCGAATTTTGGTGAAATTAAATATAATAGAAAAGGAAGAGTTCACTAAAAAATATTTTATTGCGAATCAATGAAAATATTTTGGGGAAAGAACAATCACTGTCCTTGGTGTCATGATATGATGAATCTACCAAAACAAAATAAGCTTTAAAGTGAGGGGTAATTTATGAGTAAAAAGTGCATGAATTGTGGTCAGGAACTCCCCGACCACGCAAAATTCTGTAACAAATGTGGAGCGGATACAACAAAAGAGATATTACCAGCAAAAGAGTCAACTGAAATAAACGTATCAGTTTGTCCCAAATGTAATGCTCCACTGAAAGCAACTGCAAAATTTTGTGGAATATGTGGCACCCCAATTGAAACATTATTTTCTGCAACAACCCAAAATGAAAATGCGGCATTAAACCATACATCGCCTATGCCTAAACCACAAGCATTAAACAGTATGGGCAACACGCAATTTCAGGGAAGCAATACATCTTATATGTCAAGCATCCCCATACAGCAAGGACATTTTGCACAAACTGCACCAGCATACCAGTCACAGACACAAACGAAACGTTTATCTGGTGAGATGATATTTGGCATTGCAGTGGTAATTGGCTGTGCTTTATTGTTTCTGTTTTTATGCTTTTCATCTATAGAAAGTGAAGCAATTACGGATTTAAAAGAAATAACTTTTCATGATTATGGTGAAGATACCCTTAAAACAGCAGTTTCTAAAACACTTCGAGGGATAGAATGGAAAGCATCTGAGGTTACGGACAAGGATTACTATGTTACTGTTTCTGGATATAGCCCTGATTGGGGAACGGAAATATCGGTTACGTTCAATATAACCTATGATGATGAATATGTATATGCTGAAATGATGAAATGTAAGGCATATGACGAAGAATCTAGCGATTTCGATGATATTTCATTTGCCATGTCTGTGATCTATGATAACTATTAAAAATAGGGGGATTTGTTATGTACTGTTTTAATTGTGGACAAAAGCTGGAGGACGGAAGCATATTTTGTATGTATTGCGGTACAAAACTAGATGATGAACCAGACGCATCTACTTCTGTTGATTTGCCAAAAGAAGCAGAAAAACCTGTAACCCTGTCAAAAGATGTTCCAGAACAAAGTGAAATTGCTTCTGTTCCGGTTCAATCTCCACCAAATCAAATGCCAGAAGTCCAGCCGCAACCGATTCAAACACCGCCAGTATCGGCGCAACCACCTCAACCACAGCAATTTCAGCCGCATGAATTTCAGCCGCATGAATCTCAGCCGCAATCAACCCAAGATATTGATAAACTAACGCTTTATCGGAAAATTGTTGATCAGAATACAGAGTATTACCTACCTAAATTCCAGAATATGCTCCATGGTGCAAAAAGCCAAATGAATTGGGCATCTTTCTTTTTGGGGTTTGCTCATGCAGGATATCGGAATATGTGGCATGAATGGCTGAACGCAATTAAAATACCTTTGATTGCAGAAATAGCAGCCGGGTTTATTACTGTAATCGCTGTTTTTTCTGGATCTATCGGTTTATTCGGCTTATTGTCATTGATTACAGTAGGCTGCAGCATCTGGTTTGTTATAACACAAATTTTGTTTTCAAATAACTTCAATCAGCATTATATGAACCATGTAGAAAACAAAACATGGCGCAGGGATTTTTCACCTGATCCAAGTATACCGCGTGCAATTATTGGTGTTATTGTGCTCGCTGCCTGCCTTATGGGGATTAACTGGCTTTCATCTGCTTTGCTTTTAGGTGGATTATTTTATATGTAAAATGAGGGGATACAATGAAGAAAAATAAGTTAGAACAAATATTTATCCTGTGTTTACCAAGTATGGGATGCTTTGGCTTGCTTTGTGCTGCAGGTTGTGGCGGCAGCGCCGGGTGCATGGGCTGCTCCTGCGATTCACATTCAGACTTAAAGGAATATGGGATTGATATGACAACCATGCAATGTGACAGCTGCAATTTCATGATGCTGGGTGTTGATGAGGATGTAACGGATGAACCTTATACATTGGCTGCTTGTGTAAATGAAACAAAAGAAACCAGTTGTTTAGGATGCAGCACTAACAATACAAAGATTTCTTATTCTGGGGTCTATGCAGAGAATTCAAACAATTGGGGATGCAGCTGGGGGGATACCGGTTCAGGTTCAAAAGAAACTTTTGTTGGTTGTGTTGATGGCTGTTTAGGCTGTTTCAACGATGACCAGAATACATTTCTTAATATGATTCTTGGTATGTGAGCGGGAATAGCGATCATGTTTCCATATGTACATATCACGCTGCCAACATATGCAGTATTTATTTTTATCGGCGGATTTGCTGTACTATTGCTGGCATATTCCCGCATTGATAAATTTCAGCTTGCATTCCCGGATTTTCTGAAATGCTTTCTGATTTGTGCGATTGGCATATTGATTGGAAGCCGTCTGCTTTTTGTATTGATTACAATTCCAAGGCTTAAAAACATTACTTTGTTAAAGATATTGACCTTATTGTGTAATGGAGGATTTGTTTTCTATGGTGGTTTGTTTGGTGCATTAGCAGGCATAAAAATCTGCCAAATGCGCTGGGAACGGGATTCATTTAACCAACTTTATGAGTTAGCTGCACCCTGTTTCCCACTGTTCCATACATTTGGACGAATCGGGTGTTTCTGCGCGGGATGCTGCTATGGTTTACCATTGCAAAATCCCATTATACTGACAAATGGGTTGCAAATGAATCGAGTACCTGTACAGTTGTTGGAAGCAGGATTTAACTTGGTTTTAGTGATCTGCCTTTTATTTATTGAATGGATTTCCAAAAGGCATCAAAAGATTTTCCCAATATATTTGTTATCTTATGCTGCATTTCGATTTATCGTTGAATTTTGGCGTGGTGATGCTGTTCGTGGCATTTGGGCAGGGTTGTCAACTTCTCAATGGATTTCACTAGTTATCTGGGGGTATTTTCTGATAAAGATGCTAAAAACACACTTGCATATATAAGTTATAAACACTGGGAGGTAATCTATGCGTAAGAAATGTACCAATTGTGGTCATGAATTGTCGGATAAAGCAAAGTTTTGCAACAAATGCGGTACTCGTGTAACGGAAGCAGTATCTCTTGCAAAAGAATCAACTGTAACCGCATTTGCCTGCCCACAATGTGGTGAAAAACTGAAACCGAATGCAAAGTTTTGCAGTAAATGCGGCAAAAAAATTGAAACTACCGTTGCTGCACCTTCTGCTGATACCAATACGGATAAAGCAGCAATGTCAAATGATACTGTTTCTGGACAATCGCCACAAATACAAAGCAATGCGGAAAATAAACATACGGAATATCAGTTCCCTATCACCGGGATGGCATCGCAGCAAACTTCATCTGTTCAAGCGCAGCAGAAAACAAAACGTTTCTCCAGAGGTGTTGTAACTGGAATAATTCTTGCTGCCATTGGCATTGTGACTGTATTGGTCATTGTGATGATGATACATAAAACACCTTCCAGTACAACATCTTTAAGGAAAAACAATCTTGGGGATAACATTTCACATAGTGAAAAAAAACAAACCAAATCTGCCCAGCAGGATGTTTCAGCACAACGTCCTCCATCTACAGCATCTTTAACTGAAGAAGCTTATAAAGCCACTTTTGAAGAAATTTTCTCCGATTTTCAGAATGTTAACGATTTGGATATGACAGATGTTAATGCAGCAAAGAAAACATTGCAAGATATGAAAGTGGGACTAAATCGGTTTATTGACCTTAATCCACCAGAATCCTGTAAAGCCGGGCATAAGAAACTGGCTTCTGGCTGCCAGGCAATGATTGAGTATATTGATACCGCATTAAGCACTATTGGTGAAACCGATCAAAACAAAATCAATGCAGCAAGCAAAAAAATGGCAGAAGCCATTCATACTGCTATGATTGATATGACTGAAGGTGCAGAAATGCTTGACGCAGTATTTAATGATGAACCTCCATATGACCCTAATGCTATGTGGGAACAGGAAACATTGGATTTGCTGTACGATTATGTTTATGGGCTGAATGATGCAATTAATGCGGGGGATTTTAGTTTAGTTTCATCAGTTTTTGTGCCGGGAAGCGAGATTTACAACAATCAAAGGAAACTGGTTCAATCTTTATCCAGTCGTGGCATTACAGAAAATGTGATTTCATTGGATATGCTGGATCATACTCTGGTTGATGACACTCATGCCACAGTGACATCTTATGAAGTGATTGGTGTCAGTTACGCAGATGGATCTTACAAACAAGTGACACAATCATATACCTATTATATGCAAAAGCAATCTGCAACATGGAAAATGTATGATATGGTGGAACGTCCTGAAAATGTTCCTGATGAAAGCGGAAGCATACAGTCTAACAGTGACCGTTTTACACAGGAGGAACTTCGTATGATATGTCAGGATCTTTGGGTTCCTGATGAATTGGATGTTATTGTTAAAGTTGATGAACCTTATTATTGGGACGCAACAGAACAATGGATAGTTCCAATTTCGATTTTTCATAACGGAACATTGGTTGCCAGCGCAGATATTGATGCTGACACCAAGGAAACACTGCGAAATATCATGATGTATCAAGAATAGGTTACAATATCAGTGGTTTCAAATGATAATAAGGGGAAATTTTATGGAGAAAAAATGTAAACAATGTGGACAAATGATTGAGCCGGAAAGCGCATTTTGCTTACATTGTGGCGCACCAGTAGAGGATTCTGCACCCACAGCACCCAAGCCACAAGCAACAATATGCCCGCAATGTGGCAGTAAAATCGTATCAGGCGGGAAATTCTGTGGTCGATGTGGCACTCCAATTGCTGCAAACACAACTCAACCTTCACAACAAAACCATCCAACAGAGCAAATTACAGCAATGCCACCGCCAGCCGCTACGATTCCTGCCGCTCCTGCTCCGCCACCAAAATCAATCAATTGGAAAGGTATTGGAAGTGCTTTGTCCACCATTGTGACAATTATTGTCGTGATTCTTATTTTTACCAAACACCCCGTCTATGATACAAAGGAAATTGTGTTCTCGCAGTGGGGCGCAAAAACCCTTGGGACTGCGGTAAGTGAAACGATTTCCAGCGCAAATTGGAGTTCCGAAAAAATCTCCAAAAATAATTACCATGTTACGGTTTCTGGTTATTGTGCTCCAGCACAAATCACTTTATCCCTGACATTCAATGTCACCTATTCCGGCGATCATGTTTATGCACAACCGATACATGGGAAAATGGACAGTGAGGAATTTGATGATGTTGTTTCCCTTGGCATCGCTATGGCGATTATTTACGATAAAGCATGGTAACAGATGCTGAAAAGAGGCAAATATATTATGACAGGAGGTGATAAAACCATTTATTTCATGTGCAGTTTATGATAATGCAATCTAAAAGAGAGTTTACATAGCTGCTGAAGTCCAGAAAATCCAAGAAATCAAAATTGAGAGACATTGGAGAATCCAAGAGTTTACTAAGGAGACTGGAAAAATGAAAAACTTAAATAAAGCAGTAGCTTTTATTCTGGTACTGGTCATGGCACTAGGATTTCTGCCTGTTGAAGCTATGGCGGCAGGCGATGTACGCACAGTTGATTTTAAACGTTACGTAAGTTTTGACAATTCCGCAGGTTATACAGTAGAATATGCGGTGATTTCTGGAATTGATGCAAATGGCAATACCATCTGGAAACATACTACTCAGAAGTATGGTTGCGGACAATTTTATTCCGTGGAAGAGATCGGCACCTACAAGGACACATATTTTTATGCTGAGCGTGGGACTGTTGTTGCATTGGATATAAGGACAGGAACAATCAAATGGGAAAATAGTGACCTTGACAGATGTGGTATTCACGCCAACATTGACAATAACGGGACTATATACTTATGCGGATCAGATGGTCCAGATCTCTTCATTGTTGACATTAACGGAAATACATTGGCAAGAGTCTGGACTTTTGATAAAAATTTTGGGGGAGCATATAAAATTGTAAAGTTGTCAGATCGGATAGTAGCTATTTCCTATGAATATATTTCAGGGGAAATCACTGATAGAAGTGTAGAAACGCTTTATGTGGATATAAACGATTTCTCCTATTCGGCTTCTATTGAGTCCATGACAGTAGGAAACTTTTATGATGTTTCTCCAAAAGCTTGGTATGCAAGTGGCGTGCAGTGGGCGGTAGATCGGGGGATTACAGTTGGGACAGCTAAAAATACGTTTTCACCGAGTGCCAATTGCACCAACGCACAAATTCTGACTTTCATATGGCGGTTTGCTGGTCAGCCAGAGTCCAAAATTGCAAATCCATTCACCAATACTATTTTTGACGGATATTTCAAAGCGGCTAAATGGGCATATGAAATGGGCTTGGTTTCTGGTTCAATTTTTGATACAAATACACTATGTACCCGTGCTATGGCGATGACTTATCTTTGGAAAATATCGGGGCAACCCCAAGCGCCTGACTGCGATTTTACGGATGTTCCTGCTGATGCGGATTATGCTCAAGCAGTAGCGTGGGCAGTTAGTCAAGGGATTACAGCAGGCACCAGCGACACAACTTTCAGCCCAAATCAAATTTGCAACCGAGGACAGATCGTGACCTTCTTGCATCGCTATGCTACGAATATTTCAGCATCCTTGGATAAAGTTGTCGATAATCAGACGCAATCAGATACAACGACACAGCCTGCTGTACAATTTCATGAAGTAACCAATGAGATGACTGCCACCGCACTTTCTATTATGGCAACGCGGATTTATCAGGAAAATGAATTTGCTTCAAGTATCAACTTGCAGAACAAGATTTTCACCCGTGAAAACTGGCGTATTTATGAAAAAGATCTTTTGAATAGTCTTGTGGACAGAATGTGTTATAATAATATGCGTTCCATTGGTACGTATATTGGCGAGGATGCAGATACCGGTGTAGAGGTATATAACGTTACACAGTCGGATTTTGAAGCCTGGATGGACTATTATTATGGTGCAGATACAGCAACACCTTCAACAGCGGGATTATATCAAAATGGTATTTATCGTGCGGAAGGCGGTCAGGGGTTTATCGGAGATGAAATTCAGATTACCCATGTGTATAGCTTCTCAAACGGGAAATATTATGTCCAATTTAGCAAGATTCAAGAATCGGAAGGATTTTACAACGGGTCAGGGTATGCGGTATTATACTGGGCAGGCGATCACTATCAAGTTTATGAATTAGGCTGGGATACGCCACAAATCCCGGATGAGCGGTTAGCTTATCATTGTGGTGCATAATCCAAACGACTTAGAAAGGAAAGAAACCCATGAAAAAGATACAGCAATACTCGTTGATGTTTGTGTTGATTGCAGGTATGATATTTTCCCTGTCTGCTTGTGGGGATGCAAAAGCAAAAGAAGAATACAAAGCAGCTTATCAGCAGCTACTTTCGGATATGGAATATGCAGGTGAAATGGATTTGGATGATGTTGATACAGCGATAGAGGTTTTGCAGGATATCCGATATAATATGACGCAATTTATTGCGATTGATCCGCCAAGTGCCTGTAAAGAAGGACATGAGAAACTGGCTTCTGGCTGTCAGGCAATGATCAATTACATAGATACTGCATTTGAGTATGTCGATATGATAGAAAGTGGTTATGGGGATTCGCTGTGGGAAAGATACGATAATTTCAACGCAGCCGGAAATTTTGGTGAATATTCCAGCGGTTTAGGCAGCATTTTCAACCGAGATCAGGAGAAACAGGAACTTGAAGATGCCGAAAACAGGATGAGCACATATCTACAAACAGCATTTACTGATATGAGCGAAGGCATTGCTATATTGGATGAAGTATATAGTTGATTGCGCATTGTTTGCAAAAGCCCCCTTAGCGTTTTTGCTACAGGGGGCTTTTGTATCCTCCAGCTACATTAAAACAGCACCATACCTTTACCGACATGATGCTGTAATGATTTTTGTTAATATTCACTTTAGTCGGATTCATTAAGAACCATTGAGGAAATCAAGCAGAAATTCTTCTGGAATGCGCCACTCCCGCCCGACTTTTACGGCTTGTAGTTCACCATTTTGAATCATTTTGCGTACTTGCTGACGAGTAGTTTTCAGCATAGCAGCAGCTTCTTTTACGGTTAGTATTTTGATCATGCCCATGGGTCGTTACTCCGATGATAATTATTGTTTGCAGATAATTGGAAACTGTTCTTTTGTTCTTTATAGATAGCGTTATGCAGCCTGCGTACTAACACTTTACGAAGTCCCCAATTGCCATATTGATCTTCCTGTGGCTGTATTTCATATTTTTCCGCATAATGTTTAAGTTGGGCTTTATCCATCTCAAACAGACGGCAAACCTCATCAATCGTGTAGAAATCCTTCATTTCTTTATAGTTAATGTACTTCAAAACAATCACTCCTGACTGGAATTATGTTGTGGTAGCCGAGCGTGATGCAACTCACCGCATTTCATGCTAACCTATATTTATGTTAGTCAGTTCCAGTCAAAATGTTGTGTTCAAGTACACCAATAAACGCCTGTGAACACCTAAATATGAGGATTTTATACAATAAAACAGCCCGTCATCTTGTTTTGACAACGGACTGTCTATATATTGATGCAGCAATTACATGGATTGAAGCATCTGCATATATTTCGGACGATCAGTTTCCGGCACTCCCAATGTTTCCATTGCTCGTTCTATTGACCAGCCTGTATTCTTTGTTAGGTTCTTAATCGCAGTTGCTGTGCCTTCGCTCATGCCCTGTGCCATGCCACGCGCTAAGCCCTGTTCCATGCCACGCGCTATGCCCTTAGCAATACCGCGATCCTCAATACCTTTGCTTAAATTGCACATTATTGACACCTCACTTTCCAATGTCTGTGTCATTGGGATATCATAATCATCCTGTAAAATCTGACGTTTTTCATCCACTTCGGCAGTTTTAGACAACAATACATCCAGCAGTTTTAATACTCCATCATAACGTTCACTGTTTGAACTGCCAAGGCAAATGATAATGACAGACAGCAAATCATAATTTTCTACTGGCTCTTTTACATTGCCAACTATCGGAAATTCAGCCATGGAATATCGTGTGGTTGTGTTTTCCCTGTATTTAGGCGGATTCATACAAATCCAGATTGAATATACTTTTTTTATCTTCTCATAATGCGATGCTGTAAATTCTGTGCCATACTGTGAAGAAATCATCCTGCTGCAATAGTATACGCCGCGTTTTGGCAATGGATACCCCGGATAAAAATCGCTTTGCGCTTCCAAATTGATGATAAGACGAATGCGTTCATTAGTATTGGGGACAATGGCATAAAACCGGATATCATATGTAATTGTCCCCTCATGCAAAGAAGTATCTTCGGTATTCAGTCCACGAATCATTGTACCTGCTGTATCCGGCATAACCGGGACTGTGCTGACTTGTGGATCTCCCTCAATATATTTCTCCGCAATCTCCTTGACATCATAATCTTTGTACTCTTCCAGACATTCTTTCATAATCCATGCCAGAATGATTTTTTCGGACAATAACCGCTTACATGCTACATCATATTGTGCTTTTTCACAGGTATTATGAAGATTTTCCGCAATGGTTGTTTCCGATTCCAAATCACCACATCCTGTTACTATATATTTGCCCCTTGATTTATGGCAGC
>CAJUDU010000071.1 GCA_910584935.1 uncultured Butyricicoccus sp.
CCCAGCAGATATCCGGAACCAACCAAGCCATTGAGCCAGATGTTGCAGGTATCCAGCACATTGTCAACCAGGCGCCGTGTCATCGGCTTGTCCAACTTGTGCCAAAATGTGCGGATAACTGTATTGGCAACCCAATCAAACATCCGTGAAACTGGGATGAAATAATCTTTTACATCCGTATTTGCCGGATAGCAGGCAGTATAATTGTTGCGGCAAGTCCAACCCATACCCATGAAATTGAGGGCAGTGACAATACCGTAACTGGAAATCATATTTACCTGTTCATAAGTCAGATTGACTTCTGTGCCATCTGCCAGGCAGCAGCCGTCCATCTTATAGATTTTGTTGGATGGACTTTCATAAGGGACTCCTGCATTCCCTGCATCCACAGAAGCCATCAGCCCTGCAAGTTGGGTGCTCATATGGAAAATATGGTCGCCCATTTTAACCATAGGCCAGCACAGGATTTGATTTTCATCCACAACATTGTTTGTGTTTTTCCATGGCGTCAATTCAGAATATTCCTTTACGCCGGATGCGCTGCAATCGACATCAATAATCGCCTTTGCGCGGAATAAACCGTTGATACCTGCGGCTTTGGTTGCCATAATCGCCGCCACTGTGGAGATATGCGAATAACCTGGGGTGCAAATCAAATCTGGCACAAGTCCCGCCATACTCATGCAGGAATCAATCACACCTAAACCCTCTACAATATCTGTACTGGAAATTGTATCAGGTGTAATAGATGTGCCTGCAATATTCAGCGATTCCGCATTGTATGCTGTGCCAGAACTTAGCAACTCTACAACACAAGCGCCATCATCATAGAAAACCGTGTAATCTTCATCCGCCGCAAGGGTAGATTCACCGAATTTTACAACAGGATTTGTCAGTTCGAACGGCAGTACAGCCTTGTGATTTGTGACTGTGTAATCTTTTGCGGCAGCATCGGATTTTGCCTTTGCAGTGTCTAAAACATTGCAGAAAATAACCGGCTGGCAGCCATATAACTGGAAATGCGAATACATAAATTCGCACAACGTATAGGTTTTCCAATCCTCGGAGTAACCCAATTTCTGTACAGCTTCTTTCCAGCTTGTCACCAGTACAGGTACATTTGCCTTTGCGGGATTCTCCGCGGTATGTACCGGCGCGGTACCCACAACAAACGGGATGCCGACTTGTGCAACCGCTGGCGTGGAAACCGCGGTCGCCTGTTCATATACGTGTACACCTGGATTTGCCATAAACTTCACCTCATAACTTTTGTTAAATATTTATGCGGATAACAAACTTGCGGCATTGTTTTGCGCAATAAAATCCTTTATCCGCGCATATTCCCAGCCGCAATCCACAAGACCGCTGACAAGCCGTTCCGTAGACTGCACTGCCTCCAACTCCTCGCGAGAAAAGAAATCGCGCAGATTTGCTTTTTTATCAATCCCGTACTTTTCGCGCAGCTGGTTCGCGTTCATGCCGAATAGTGCTTTATAAATGCAGTTTGTGTATGTGGAATATGCGTGCTCGTGCATCCGTGCATCTTCCGCGGATTGCTGAAGCGCTTTTGTTAAGGACTGCCGGACGGCGATGCCTTTTTCACGTTCAATCAGCCTACCATGAATTTCTTTTTCCATAGCGTTAAACTGTTTGATATAGCCCTCTTTGAATTTCATCGCCAGATCGCCGGTATAACCCATGACCAGCAGCGTAAAGCCATCGCGGGTCATGATTATCATGGGCTGCTTTTTGTTCTGCGAGTTGGTGTAGGAGGACTCACCAAAATTGGAGCGTCGAAATTCACTGCTGCAATTCAGTTCCCGAACATCTCGCAACACGTGATCGTGGCTTTTGCCGAATGTTTCAGCCACATCCAGGCTAGTACATACCGCACGTTCTTCCCGTCCAAACTTCATTGTTTCAATTAACATTTTTATCAATCCTTTTGTTGATTTTTAATTGCATAGGGTCATTTCCCTGCAAGCTTCTTATAATTCTCATACAAGGCATTGCCAGGCTTCTTGATTTTCAAGCGTTCTGCGGGCAGTGCGTCACCAGAAACAATCAAGCTCTTTACCAACGGGTATTTTTCGATTGCCGCCGCTGCCGCTTTCAGCGCATCGTCCCACGAACCGCGAAAGATTGTGCCATGTTGGATAAGTCCCGCAAGATTGGGGCCAATGTAACAGTAAAATCCAGAATGGTTTACGGGACGTTTTGCCTGTGTTTTTACCGGCTGTTCCGGCAATTCAGCTGCCGCGTTCAAAGGGCCTGTTTTTTTCATAATGAACCTCTCTTTCAATGACGGGAAGCCGCCAATTTGTAATCATTTCGCCCATATAAAATGGGGCTGTACCATCAGGATAGACAAGGGTTTCTATACCTTGTTTCACATCAAGAATAAACTGGTTTCCGATTTTCACTTGCCGCAGCAGCGCAATGCGGAAATGTTCCATCAGCTCCAGCAGCGCCAAACCGCCTTCCTGTTCGTTGCGGCTGTATGTGCAGAAAATAGAACGGATAACCGCAGTTGCCTCACCAAAACTGCCGGGCGGGTAAATATCCTTGCCTGTAATCGCCTGATGCAGGATATATGGAACCTCCCGGTCTGCAACTTTGCTGTCCGGCAGGCGCATCAGGTAGATTTTTGCCGAACGTGGCTTGGGTTTTGGGTCACGTTCATGCGGCTGGATTGGCAGCAGGATGGTTTTGGTCTGTTCCTGTGTAAACTCGCGCAATTGTTCCAGTAAAACGATTTTTGTCACAGTTTAACCTCCCCAGCCGTTCAAAAGACGTAAAATTTCAGGGTCGAGGCGTTCTATAAACTTCTGCATACTTTCCTCTGTAAGTTTTTCGGCAACTTCATCCTTGCCAAGCATTTGCGGCACGGATAAACCCATGACTTCTTTGATTTGATCGCGTCCATTCGATGTAACGCCGCCTGTGTTTTCAAAAATACCTATGTGCCCGGAGGAAAATCCAGCAATAAAAGCATTGCGGAAACGGTAAGGAGAAGTCATGTTCAGCACATGACCGATACCTGTCGGCGCAGGCAAAACGGTTTTCCAATCGTCGCCGATTTTTACAGGTACACGTTCGGTTGGACGTGCCCCGACACCTGCGCCATTATAACGATAAAGCGGGATTTTCCGTCCGGCAAAAGTCACAATTGCCTGCACGCCGCTGCCGAAAGAATACCGCACCGTGATATTTTCATTGGCGCGGATATTCCCGGCGGCAATTGCGTAACGTTCCCGGATTGCCTTGGTGCTGTTTGCCCGTAAATGAGAAATTGCCCGCTGCATTGCGCTTTTTGTTGCTTTTTCCATGCCATTCGGGATGCCTACAAGCATTTTTTCCGCACGGGTCAGGGCTTCCTGTCCGAGGATTTCAGTTTTTACAATACTCATTCCGAAACCGCCTTTAATTCCATGCGCAGCATACCCATATCTTTGCTGATGGACAATACATAGTACTCTTTGAAAAATTCGCCGTCCGCACAGGTATTTATTGCAATACGGCTGCCTTTTTGGGGCAGGAAGTCACCCAAATCCTGCGCTGCACAATGCAGCACAACAACATCTTGGAATAGCCCTTGCGCATGGTCATCCGCAAGTTGCTGGCGGGCTTTTTCCTCCATGTTGGATAAAACAACATGGACATCTGGATAAGTTTCACCGTCATATTGGATTGTCCGTTTTTCGGCAAATTCTTCGGTATTCAGAAATATATTGTGGATATCCTGCGCAATTTGGTCTTTGAAACTCATAGAACGGGATCTTCCGCGCCAAGTTCGGGGGCATCATCCTGCGGCGGGATTTCCACTTCCAGCAGCGCGGCGACAATTTCCGTTTTGTTTTTGCAGCCGCTGATATCAACCCCTAAATCTTCTGCAAGTTCAGCCAGTTCCGCTTTGGTCATCTGCATCAGGTTTTCTTCGGTGAAATGCCCATTTGAAATATCAATGGTGTCAGCGTTTTCGTTGTCCTGTGTTTGAGCAGCAATTGCAATGCCCATTTGGATAAGCCGCAGGGCTTCATCATCCGGAACAGAAATCACAGCCCCAGCTTGGACGGGAGTAATTCTGCCCCCGTCCCGATGCCCGTAAATGCCGTTTATAATTTGAATTTGTTTCATATTCGCACCTCTTACACAACATTTGCGGCATAAATCCATGGCGCTTTCTGATGCGGCGCGGCAAGTGGGCGCGCACCCAAACGCAGCTTGCGGATATCATGTTCCACGTCAGCAACAAATTTCGGCACACGCTTCATGGCAAAACTGTGGAATTGCCTGTCATTTTCCATTTGGTCAATACGGGCATACATCATGTGACCGCAACCTGGCGCTGTCACCATTGCGGAAGCTACCGGGAAAAGTGGCGTCACAGCCCCAGATTCATTTACGACAGTTTCACGCACAACATAAATATCCAACGGAATGCCGCCAAAATTCAGTGTGCCAAGCCATGCAACACCCGGATATGCCATGCGCGGGTTTAACTGCCCCCATTCCATGCGGCGGTTATCAAGCAGCAGATACAGCGGGTCATCTTTCGTTCCGGCACGTTCCTGAATGAACTGCCCCACACTTGTGCCAACAACAAGATCCATTGCGGGAAGTCCTCTGTCCAGCAGATTTTCTGCCATCGCCTGCACATCCTGCATCATGGCTTTGCCTGTCGTCCACTTTGCGGCTACTGTGTAAAGCGCCGGGTTGCTTCCTGTTTTGTCGTAGTAATAAACATCCCAAGCTTCACCGGCAGTATCGTTGTCGATATATGCCACAGCGGAACAGCCGTTGTTAATCATGGTTTGCGCCGCCATCCATTCCTCGCGGCGCTGAATGCGGCGGTCAAGGTCGGTTAAGTCCTGCATTTGCAGTGCCTGCGCACGCTGGGCGGGTGTCGTATTAGCGTATAATGCTTCACCAAATCCACGTTTGCGCAAGTCGTCCAGTGTCAGCAGGCGGGACGGCATAATATGCGGCGGCTCCAGCTCATGGACTTCATAACCGATGCGCCCAACCGGGATATCCCCGGCGCGCGGCACCACAAACGGCGCCATACGGCGGTCGCCATCACGGTATTCCACCAGCGCTTTGTCCGCATTGAAAATATCTGTGCTGTCGTTGGTGGGGAAATAGCGGTCGCGGAAAAATGTCTGTGCAGGCACAATTTCCTGTACCATACCCGCCAAATAATAAGTATCAAAAATATTAAATGCCATATCGAAAAACACCTCCGGTTTTTAGTCCCAAACCTGCGCCAGATAAATGCCGCGTTCCCGCAGCTTATCTTTATCTGCTTCGGTCATTGTGTAGCTATCTGCAACTGTCAATGCGTCTACGTTAAAACGCCCCATGACATATACCGCTGCTGTGGTGCCTGCTTCTGTACCGACTTCGGTATCATCGCACAGGATGCAGTCTGGTGTTAAAGTATCCCCTGAAGCTGCAGTCGTGCCGAGAATGCAAAGGGTATTATCCTTTGCGGATTTTGCAAGCACTGTGCCGCGTTTATATGTTGCGACGGCGCTTAATTTTGCAATTGTGCCGGATGCTGTTTGCAGCGGCGGGGTCATCCCGGCAATCAGCTTATCCGGAACCATTTCATCTACAGCATGATTCAAATGTTTTGCCATGATTTAATTGCCCTCCTTGCTGTTATGTAACGCTTTTGCATCCATGCGTCCTTTTGCCATGCGCTGTTCTGGGGTCAGCGTGCCATCTTCAGGGGCGTTTGCCGGAGCAGCCGCACTGATTGCCTGTGTCCCGGAAGATTTTGCGTCAGCTTCTAAAGCGGCAAGAAACTGATGCCCCTGCTGTGCGGCTTTTTGTGCCGCCTGATACGCCATTTCCTGTGCGGTGCAGGGATGTTCGCCGTATTTTGCGGCATGGATGGTTTCCACGTCAAACAGTCCTGCCAATGCGTCAATTTCCTGCAGCCGCTGCCGTTCTGCCTGGATATAATCCGCCATGTTAGGCTGCTGTTCCACTGTGGCGTTTACTGGCGCAGAATTTTCTTGTTTTTGGGGCAAATTTGCCATAATCGTTCCTCCATTTTGTTTGCCGGATGGTTCCGGCTGATTTTGATTTTTTAAGGTTGGGATGCTGTCTGGCGCAAACATCCCCGGTGCTAAATGAATCTTTTTGCCGCGGACAAACAGGCTTTGCCCGTCCGCGCTGGCGGCAATGTCCAGCGGTTCGGCATCTTCAATCAAACTGTCCGCGAAACCTTTTTCTACAGCTTCCGCGCCAGTGAGCCAGGTTGTTTCACTCATCATGCGGAGTAATTCTTCTCCGGAAATTTTTGTTTTCCGCTGATAGGCGGATACCGCCGCCCGGTCATAGGCGTCAAACATTTCCGCACTTTGACGCAAATCATTGGCGTTGTAACATCCGAATAAAAAGCCCCAGCAGCGATGTATCATCACAAGACTGGCAGGATTGACACGCACTTCATCACAAGCGCTCATAATCACAGACGCCGCGGACATAGCCGCTCCATCCACAACGCAAACAAGGTGTGTCCCTTTTGCGGATAATTCCCGCAGTCTGTTATGTATCACCATGCCGACCAGTGAATCGCCGCCAACACTATTCATGCGGATTGTAATCGTTTTAGCTTTGGAAAGGTTGTCTAAATCGCGCAAAAAAGCATCCTGCACAATGAAATCACCTTCTAAAGGTTCTCCAGTGTACCAATGGGTGGGGTGGTTTTCCACAACCTCGCCATACATTGTGATTTCCGCATTTTCTGGGTCATTCATCTCCATTGCGTAGGCTTTACGCTGGATATGAACACCTTTGACCTTAAATGGATTCATCTGCTCCACCTTCACTTTCATCATTTTCATTTGGATCGACCTGCATGGGGATAAATTCTGCTCCAGCCGCCGCAAGTTTTTGATTTTCTGCCGCAAGCTGTTCTACATTTTCATCCCAATCGCCGCCGCCTGTTTCACGGGTCACTTGCTCATGAGTTTTTAGCCCATGTTGGATTTGCAATACCGCGGCTTTTGCTTCTTTCAGCGGGTCAAGCGAACCTTGTGTCGGTCCGATCCAACGTGCCCCGCACCATGCCGCACGAATTAACGGGTCACTGAAAAAACCCGGTGCTTTGATACGCCCGCGGGCAACAGCTTCCGCAAGCCAAACTTCATAAACAGGCTGGCAGAAGTCATCAACAAACCATTTGCGGCGCATCCGGAAATCTTCCCAGGCATCCATCAGCGCTGCCCTGGCGGAGGAATAAGAAGAATTGTATTCTTTGACAAGTACATCATAGGGGATGTTCATACCTGCGCCAATCAACTTGCAGAATGTGTTCACAAAAGCATCAAATCCTGTTGTCGGGATGTTTGGACTGCCGAATTTGATATCTTCGGATTCCGCCAAATGCGCAACCGTACCCGGTCCCATCTCATATTCATTTTGCGCTGCTGGCAGGGAAGCCGCATCCGGGTTTGTTTCCGGCGCTGCGATATCCCCAGTACCAACAACATTGATAGGGATTTCGGATGGGTCGGTTTTGGTGACAATCCATGCGGTAAAAAAGCTTTGCACCAGCGCTGCCATTAACGCGGATTCTGTGTAGCGGCGGAGCTGCAAAAGTGGTTCAACGACCTGTGCCAAATACGAAACGCCACGATATTGGTCACAACGTTCGCTGTTCATTATGTGCAGGATATTGGGCAGTCCAGTTTCTTTGCCATAAGCTTCAATGCGTGTCCAAACTGTGGGTTCACCTGTAATTTGCCATGGGTAAGTGTTGCGGATATAATAAGCCACAACCATGCCGCTGGCATCCACTTCCACACCATCAAAAATGCGGTTGCCATTGTCCGGATTCCTGCCATCTGTAATGCCTGGATAAAGTGTACCGCCGCCATAATCCATTGGTGTGCTGATACGGTCAGCCTCCACCAAATGAATCCGCAGGGAATATGGATTTGCTGGGGTGACGGGATAATGCTTAAATACTGGGAACACATCGCCGCTCATAAGCCATGACAAAAGTGCAAGCTGCTGGAGTTCACTGAATGCGTTCATACCTGTCGCATCACAATTTTGCTTGCGGTCTGCCCAAAGGCGAAATTCCGCTTCGGTATGTTTTTGCCACAGTTTTGCCGCTTCAGGTGAAAGTCCTAAGATTTCGCGTCCAATGCTGCTTTTCAGTGTCAGTCCAACACCAACCACTTTTGTGCGATTGGTATTGACCGCCGAGGTCGCAAGCGGGGAGGACATATATAAAATTCTTCCGCGCTGGCGTAAAGTCGTATTGTTCCAATCAATATCTTCATTTGGCGCGCCGCTTTGCGGCGTGAAGCCTTTCAGTGCCCGCCGAATATGACTTGCCCCAGCTTCACTGTAGCCGCGAGATTTGGGGCGGGTGCTGTCTGGCAAAATAAGTCCGGTTCGTTTGTCCTGATAGATTGCTTTCACCTTCTTTTTTTTTACCAGTCACGCGGCAGCACGCCAAATGCCCGCCGGGGTTTGGATTTTTGTAAAAGAGCTTCAAGTTCATCGACTTTTGCTTCTGCTGCTTCGATTTCCTTTTGCAGTGCAGGCAGGTCAAAACGGGTCAGTGTCCGGTCGCTGATGGTATAACTTTTTACGCCGCCATCTATCAATACAAGATACGCTTCCCGCAGTTTATCCAGCGCCTTTTGCCGGAAAATAAGCCGTGTTTTCAGTTCGGTTTGGTTCACAAGGGATCACCTCACCAGTCGTCATAATATTTACTGAGTTTTGGTTTTTGCAGTTTGCGTGCCGCAGATTTTGGATGTTGTACGGCGGATGCTGTGGCTTTACCGCGTGCGGCAAGCAGCCGCCTTTCAACCGCATCAAGCTGCACAGGCAAAACTTCAAATGCGGCGAGAGCATAGTTGCGGCAGTCCAAAGGTTCATTGCGTTCATGTCCGGGAAGTTTTACCCATTCCCAGGGATGGGCTTTTTTCTTTGGGTTGTATTCGAGCTTTTCAGACAGCAGCCCAATGAAATACGCCGCGCCATAATCATCCCGCGCCGGGAAATGGCAATATCTTGCGCCCGGTTTTTTGACATTCAGGTTGTCCATGATGATTTGTTTACCGGAATCGACACCAAGCTGATACTGCCAGCAGGTGCCAAGCATATGTTTGTCAATTAAAATACGCATTTGTTTTGGCGGGGAGGTGTACGGTTTATCCTGTCCGCCAAATCCTTTGATGCAGAATACCTTTTTACCGATACGTTCCTGGCAATTCAGGCGAACATGTTGGGCAAACTGTCCACCTTCATCCACAAAAGACATAGACACGCGCAGCCCAATGCCATCTTTGAAACGGAATACGCGGTCAAACACCATTTCGTCAAGTTTCGCCCAGGTTTCAGGATCGTCAGGTCTGCCCATGACGACACCTTTTTCAATACCCCAGGTTTCGCCCTGATATCCATGCCCGACAACTTCATATTCCATGCGGTTGTTTTGGGTATCAAGTCCCGCAGTCAGCACCAGAACACCGTCCGGAAGTTCTGTAGGTGTGCCGTCTGCATTTTTGCCATAATCCTCACGCCGCGCAAGCATACTGTCCTCATCCTGTGTATCGCCGCGATCTTCCCAAAGTTCGCCAAAGCAGGTGTTATACACAACCTGCATTTTCCGGGTGCTGCCGGTCGCGTTTAAATATTTCAGGATGATGGATTCCCAACTTGCCCACTGCGACACAAAAGCATTCAGCCAGAATGACCGGACACCTTGCGCATTTGGGTTATCCGCTTGCCAGCGTGCAGGTTGGCGCTTCATGGTGGGTTCATCCGAAACACAGCCGCAGCCGGGGCAAACATAATAGACTTCTGTGATTTTATAAGTCTTTTTATGATGTACTTCATAGGTTTCATATTCATATTTGATATTTTCGCGGCAGATTTCATGATATTCCCCACAATGTGGACATTGCGATTTCCACCGTTCCATGGTGCCTTCATGGTAAGATGCTTCGATGGCACTGGCATTTTTGATGGTGGGTGTGCTGACTTCCACAGCTTTTGCATTATAAAATGTGGTTTGGCGTGCCATGGCAAGTTCCCATGGGTCGCCTTCATTGCCAGCCGATAATGCCCAGCGGTCGCGTTCATCTCCCAAAACATAACGGATAGGCTTGGACGCAAGGGCATGGGCTTCTGTAGAACCGCATAATGTCAGGATGCCGCCGGGATAGGTCTTTTGCAGGACAGTATTGCCACTGTCACGGCTTTTGGGCGCAACCACTTTTTTGCGCAGGGAAGGACAGTCCCGGATCATTGGCGCAATCCGCAGCTTGGAAAATTCTTTCGCGTCAATGGTTGTTGGGTGTACAAAAAGAATGCTGCCGGGATCTTGGTCAATGATGTAACCAATGGCGTTCATTTCAAATTCCGATTTGCCAACCTGGGATGCCGCCACCATAACAATCCTGCGTACTTTTGGATCTGTGAAAGCATCCATGGGTTCTTTCAGATAAGGTGTGCGGCTGGTGTGCCATAAGCCAGGTTCCGCACTGCTTTCGGTGGATAAATAGCGTTTCTGTTCTGCCCATTCGGTTACGGTTAAATCTTCTGGCGGCTTCATGCCGATGAGCAGTTTCCGGACAACCGTATTCAGCTTTTTGATTTCATGGTGGGTTTTCATCCGGTTCATCCTCATCTGGTTCCCAATCGCGACGCTGGCGTACACGTTCTTCATATTTTGCCGGGTCGTATTGGTAGTGGGAAAGTTCCTGCATCAGTGCATAGACTTCTTTACGAATAATTTCCGCAGCTTCCGCAGGTGTCGCAGCTGACGCGGTATCCATGGCAAGCCGTCCGGGGAGCGACAGCAATGCGCCGCGGATGGTGTAAATTAAATCTTCTGTCAGTGCAGCGACATCTTCACTGCGATGCAGTTTGCCTTGCAGTTCAGCGACTTCCATTTCAGCGATTTTTGCTTTGGCTTCTTTGTAAGCGGCATCTGCCGCATCTTTTTCACGCTTAATCTGTGCATCGTCTTTGTTTCTTTTCTCTTTGGACTTATAGGCGATATATCTATGTACTGAATCACACAAAAAATACCGTCCGCGGCTGGCTTTTTCCAGTGTACCATTTTCCTCTAACTGGCGGATTGTACGCCCCTCAAGGCCTAAGATAAGCGCTAACTCTGGTGGACTAACAATTGTTTCTACTGTGATTTTATCCATGGAATCACCTTCTTTATCGAAGATATCCGCCAAAAGGAACGGAAATGCTAAAAAATTTTTCGTTGCTAACTACATAAATATTGGGGCTCGCCGACCTGCACTAATATTTGGAATGCGTCACAGTACCTTTTTATGCAGGATATGTATATCTTTCTAAGCGAAAAAGCACCCTCACAGGATGAAGATGCTTTTCACAAAAATTATTTTAATGGAGGTTTACCCGATTGTCCTCATGCAGACGTTAGGGGCATGTCCCTCCCAGCGCCAGCCAGGAGGGTGAAACAGAGAGAAAAGAAAACACGAATCGGTAGTACCAAGCCCATCACCCGTGGTCTACGACCAGTATCATGATAGCATAAACTAAGCGGACAAAACGGACAACTTTAAAAATCTATCATGGGACTTTCTCACGCCGTCTGCTGTGTTCTTTCCGCCAATGCTATTCGCCACCTGCTGCCAGCTTAACCCATTGACGTAACGCAGGGATAATATCATCCGCATCTGCGCATCTTCCACACTTGCTATGTACCG
>CAJUDU010000072.1 GCA_910584935.1 uncultured Butyricicoccus sp.
CATATGCGAACAATCCACAGTTTCTTGACATTGTCACGCGCATGAAAGAAGAATGTGAAATTGACGCCCGGACAAAATTTGAACTTGGCGCCGTTGATCCGCGGCTGGCCGCACTTTGGATGAGCAAATACGGCTATGGCACCAAAACCGACGCCAATATATCTGGCGCTGCACCCGTACAAATTGTGGATGATATCAAGGAGGACAGCCATGGCTAACCTGACAGAATGTATTGCACCTGCATTTTATCCTGTGCATAAGGCAATTAAAGACGAAAATATTACGCATTACTGGCTGAAAGGCGGGCGCGGTTCTACCAAATCCAGCTTTGCGGCTGTTGAAATTATTCTTGGCATGATGCGGCATCCGGATGCAAACGCTGTCTGCCTGCGCAAAGTCGGGCTGTACCTCAAAGACAGTGTTTATGAACAGCTTGTCTGGGCAATCAGCAAATTAGGTGTTTCCCACCTTTGGGAACAGCGGATCAGCCCCATGATGCTGATTTACTTGCCAACTGGGCAACGGATTTTATTCCGCGGTGCAGATAAGCCCAAGAAAATCAAATCAACCAAAGTTTCCAAGGGATATATCCGTTATATCTGGTATGAAGAATGTGACGAATTTCTCGGCAAAGGTGAAATAGACACCATTAACCAGTCCCTGATGCGCGGCGGCGATAAATTCGATATTTTTTACAGCTATAACCCGCCGAAATCCCAAACCAACTGGCTAAACCGTGAAATTGAACTCCAGCAAACCCGCCCAGATACGCTTGTCCATCACAGCGATTACCGCAGCGTGCCGGAAAGCTGGTTAGGCGAACCATTTTTGCAGGAAGCAGAACAGCTGCAAGCCACCAATGAAACCCGTTATCTACATGAATATTTGGGTGAAGTCACCGGCACAGGCGGCGAGGTGTTCCGCAATATCACGTTACGCGAAATCACGAAATCCGAACGGGAATCCTTTGACCGCATCCGGCGCGGGCTGGACTGGGGCTATGGTCCTGATCCGTTTGTATATTTAGCGCTGCATTATGACCGCAAGCGCCGCAAAATATTTATCTTCCATGAGTTTTATAAACACCGCGCCGGGTTTGATGAAATTGCAAACGAAATCCATCTGGAAAACCCCGGGCGAAAAGAAGTTATTGCGGAAAGTGCGGAACCACGTTCCAATGATGAACTCAAAGCCCGCGGCGTGCGTTTAACCGCAGCGAAAAAAGGCCCCGGCAGTGTGGAACATGGCGTCTGCTGGCTGCAAGATTTGGATGAAATCATTATTGACCCAATCTCCTGTCCGAATGCCGCAAGGGAATTTACAGGCTACGAACTCGAACGCACAGCCGATGGCAGCACATTCAAATCGGGTTTTCCGGATAAAGATAACCACACCATTGACGCGGTGCGGTATGCCTGTGAACGGGATATGAAAAAAGGTGGTGTCAGCGTGTGGTAATCAGCAGTAAAATCATTCAGCGGCATTTAAGCGGTCATATGAATTTCATCCGGCAGGCTGAAACTGCCAGACGTTATTTTGCCAATCAAAATGATATCAAAACAGATAACCATGTTATCCAGCGTGCTGCCGAAGTGGAATCCGAACTGGGGAACCCATTGCGCACAGCAGATAACCGCATTTCCCACGACTGGCACAGCCTATTGGTCACGCAGAAAGTTGCTTATGCACTCAGTTTCCCGCCTGCATTTGATATTGGGCAGAAAAGCCATAACGCGCGGATT
This sequence comes from uncultured Butyricicoccus sp., assembly GCA_910584935.1. Lineage (GTDB taxonomy): Bacteria > Bacillota > Clostridia > Oscillospirales > Butyricicoccaceae > Butyricicoccus_B. Next base: position 1,743 of record CAJUDU010000072.1, read on the forward strand.
TCAGAAATCCTTGGCGACCATTACACAAGCACAACAACTCAATTGGGCATTGATGCAAGCAATACCGGTGTAGGCTGGCTGCATTATTGGACAGATGAAACTGGCGCATTTTGTTATCATACTGTTGATCCTGTGCAGATTATCCCTGTCTTTTCCGGCACATTGGACAGCAAACTCATCGGCGTTTTGCGCTGTTATATCATGGACGACCCGAAAACCGGACAGCAAAAGCAAATCTGTGAAGCTTGGGACGATGTCAGTGTCCGCTATTATGAACAGAATACATATGGGAATTATGCCCATTTTTCTTATCCGGAAATTGGGCAGGAAATGGCGCATGGTATGGGCGCGGTACCGTTTATCCCATTTTGGAACAACACCCAACATACCGGCGATTTGCCGCTATACAAAGACCTGATTGACGCTTATGACAAAGTCATATCCGGCTTTGCCAATGATATGGAAGATGTACAGGAAATCATTTTTGTGCTGAAAAACTATGGCGGTGAGGATAAAACCGAATTTCTGGACGACCTCAAACGCAGTAAAATCATTAAAGTGGAAGGTGATGGCGGTGTAGATACCATCCGGGCAGAGATCCCGCATGAAGCCCGCAGCGCGTTCCTTGACCGCACCCGCAAACAGATTTTTGTATCTGGCATGGGTGTTGACCCTGACCCCGGAAATTTTGGGGATTCCTCCGGCGTGGCGCTGAAATATTTATACAGCCTGTTGGAACTCAAGGCAGGAATGTTGGAAACCGAATTTCGCAGCGGCTTTGCGGAACTAATTCGCGCCATTTGCCGGCACGAAGGCTTTTCCCCACAGCGTATTATTCAAACCTGGACACGCAATGCCGTCCAAAACGACCAGGAAACCGCCCAGATTGCACAGCAGTCCACGGGACTGATTTCGGATCAAACCATTCTGAAAAACCATCCATGGGTAGATGATGCAGAAGCCGAAGCCAAACAACTGGAAAAGGAAAAACAGCAAGCCGCGCAGGATGCGTCACAATTCCAGTTTCCACAGCAAGGCGGTGAGCCGGTAAGTGGCAGCGAATAAATTGAACGCCGCCTATTGGCGGAAACGGGCTTTGCAGCAGGTACAAAAGCAAGCCGCGGCAGATAACGAACTGAATCTCAAGCTAAAGGCAGAATATGACCGTATCCTGCATGAACTGGACAAGGAATTGGCTGTGTTTTATGCGCGATATGCCGATAATGAAGGCATTAGCCTTGCCAAAGCACGTAAGTTATTACGGGATGCAGAATTAGAAGATTTCCGGATGTCGCTGGACGAATTCCGGGAAAAAGCGATCCTTGGCGGATACGACAAAGAACTGAATGAAATTTATTTGCGTTCACGTGTATCCCGGTTACAGGCGCTGGAAACCCAAATTGAACTGCGAATGCAGGACTTGTTTGGCAGTCAGCGGGATTTGCTGCATGACCATTTAGCTGGCGCATTTCTGGATACTTATTACCAAAACATTTACGCCATCAGCCAGCAGACATCGGTACTTGCATCTTTTGCGCGGATTGATTTTATATCACTGGAATCCATCCTTGCCCGCCCATGGCTGGACGATAACTTTTCCAGCCGTATTTGGGCTGATCGCGATAAACTAACCCGCGAACTGGAAACCACCCTTGCACAGGCTTTTGTGCGTGGCGAACCGCTTGACCGAACTGCAAAGATGCTGGCGGCGCGTATGGGTGTATCGCAAAGACGTGCAGCGGCACTGGTTAATACTGAAAGTGCGCATATTGCAGCAGAAGCAACCATGAGGGGTTATCAGCAAACTGGTGTGGAGCAATATCGGTTTGAAGCTGGGTTAGACCTCAAAACCTGTCCGCTGTGCGGCGCTATGGACGGCAAAATATTTGCTTTGCCTGAACGGATCACCGGCGCAAATTATCCGCCGCTGCACCCCAATTGCCGCTGTACAACTGTGCCGGTAACCGAATTTGAACTGGATACTCCACGTGCAGCACGCGACCCGGTGACGGGTAAAACGATATATGTGGATAAGGGGATGACCTATGATGAATGGCACAAAAAGTATGTAGAGGATGTGCCGGAAGCCGCAGCAGCAGAAAAGGCATATCGAAATCGGTACGCTGATAAAAAACAGTATGCGCGGTACAGGGAACAGCTTGGCAGCAAAAATGTTCCGAGAACATTTGCAGAATTCCAGAAAATCAAGTATAATGAATCTAAAGGATGGACGGATTTACAACGGGCATACAAAGACCAGCCGATTCGGGATAAGATCCGTTCTGGTGAACAGCCCAAAACTGTCGAAGCTGGTAAACAGGGCAAGCATATCTTAGGACATAACAACTACATTGACGGGCGTAGTTATTTGACTATCACGATGGATGAAGCGCAGGAATTGGTTGACCGATATGCTGGCACTGGCGAGTTAAGGTGCGATCAATCTGGGCAATGGACACATAAAGAATTTATTAAGCTAGAAAAACCCATTGGTGTTTGGGTTGACCCCAAAACAGGGGCACAGGTAAAAACAAACCGGTTCGCAATTCATTATAGCAAAAAGGGTGTACATATTGTACCTACACGGGAGTGATGAAAATGGACTTATATGAAGCACACGGGAAGAACGTGAGAATTACACTTTTAAACGGCAAGGTTTTTCAGGGCAAGGCTTACGACTATACATCAGCCCTTGACAATGAACCAGACCCGGAAAGCATTGCAATTGATAACACAGAATTATATGCGCCAGAAATCAAAAGCATTGAACTTATTGAAGATTAAACTTCCGAAAAGCCAATAAATATGGAGGTATACTGATGGCAAAGGACGATTATTTTGTGCTGGTATATCGCTTACTGTCATATCTATATGCTTGTTTGAAAAGCAGTGAACCGCCAGATATGGAATACCTGCAATGTGGAACAAAAGATTTCCCAATTGCCGAACCATACTGGGAGTATTTATTGGAACATTTGCTGACTGATGGCTATGTCGAAGGCATTGCGCTGATTCCTGTTATTGGACGCACAACCAAACTCATAAAGCTTACACCAGAATTGCGAATTACCCCTGATGGCATTCAGTTTTTGCAGGAGAACACGGCAATGCAGCGGGCAGCGCAGTTTTTAAAATCAATCAAAGAAACAATCCCAGGATTATAAAACCACCAAGATGAAAGTCAAGGTGGTTTTTTCATACCCAAAACGAAGAAAGGACAGGTTTTATGGAATTTTTAAAAGCACTTTTCGATTCCGGCGCACTGACTTGGGAGCAGTTCCAGGATGCGGCGAAAAAAGCAGGATTTGAGGTTGTCAACGCGGCAGGTGGGGCATATGTCCCTAAAGCAGATTTGGACACCCAAACCCAGCAACTCACAGCCGCAAACAACACAATCAGCCAGTTGCGGGAAACCGCAAAAAAGTGGGACGGCAAAGACCCACAGAAGCTGGAATCCGACTTGAAAGCCCTGCAAACCAAATATGATACCGATATGGAAAGCATCCGCAAAGGTGCGGCAGTTGATTTGGCATTGACCAAAGCACGTGCGCGAGATGCAGCGATTGCCCGTGCGGCACTCAATTTGGATGAAGTGAAGCTGGACAAGGATGGCAAAGTCACTGGGTTGGATGCCCAGCTTGAAACGCTCAAAAAGGATAAAGCATGGTTGTTTGAAGATGTACAGCAGCCAGCAGCAGGCAGCAAACCGCCATACACCCCACCAGCAGGCGGCAAGCCTAATACAGTAACAGATATGGCAAGTGCGCTTGCTGAACATTACAAATAAGAAAGGAACATGAAAAATGCCGATTACACTTGCACAAGCGAAAACCGGGATGGCAGATCATATTGACCAGCAGGTCATTGATGAATTTCGCCGTTCTTCTGCGCTGCTTGAAGCGCTGACTTTTGATAATTCTGTTTCCCCCGGTACAGGCGGTTCTACTTTAACCTATGGTTATACCATGCTGAAAACTCCAGCAGGTGCGGATTTCCGTGAGATTAACAGCGATTATACCGCAAACGAAGCTGACCGTGAAACCAAAAGTGTCAACCTGAAAATCTTTGGCGGGCGGTTTGAAATTGACCGTGTTCTGGCGAATACCACCAATGGGCAAATCAATGAAGTACAGTTTCAGCTTCAGGAGAAAATTCGTGCCACAACCAATCTGTTCCACTACACCGCGATCAATGGCGACAGCGGCACAAAAGGTTTTGATGGGCTGGATACCTTGCTTGTCGGTTCATCCACAGAAATGAATGCAGATGTATCCACAGCATTAGATCTGTCCACAGCGGCAGCAATTGACCAAAATTATAAAACCGTTTTGGATAAACTGGATGAGCTGTTAAGTGAATTGGATGGCGCCCCAACCATGCTGATTGCCAATGCAGCATTAACAACCAAGCTGCGTGCGTGTGCCCGCCGTGCCGGGTATCTGACCCATTCCGAGGACGCATTCGGGCGCAGCGTGACCGGTTATAACGGCATCCCATTCGCGGATATGCAGTATTATTACGACACTGCGGCAAAGAAAGAAGTGCCTGTTGTGCCAATTGTCACACGTTCAGAAGCTTCCGGTTTGACTGATTTATATGCGGTACGTTTGGGCTTGGATGGCTTCCATGCGGTATCCCCGGCAGGCGGCAAGGTGATTACAACTACACTGCCCGACTTTTCTACCGCAGGGGCGGTCAAGGCTGGCGATGTGGAAATGGTTGCGGCAACAGTCTTAAAGCGCACCCGTGCAGCTGGTGTGCTACGTAATTTCAAGGTGAAGTGATATGAAATATAACATTCAAGCGCCGGATATGGCGTATGACCGGAAAATTGCAGGGCTGCAATTTGTAAATGGTGAAGCTGTTACAGAAAACCGCTGGTTGGCATCCTGGTTTTCCGGGCGTGATGGGTTCATTGTTGTACCACTGGAAAGTGATCTAGAAAGCGGCAAAGAAGGAGAGGGCAAGCATGAAGGAAAATCTTCTGCAAAAGGTGGCAAACCTTCTGCCGGAAATCCCTCTGGAAATGCTTGAGTTTGCCTGTGATTTAACCTGGCAATCTATTTGTAATTATTGCAATATAGACAGTGTGCCAGAAGGATTATTGCCTATTGCGGCAATGCTTGTAAAAAATCTATTGCAAAGTGCAAGGTTATCTGAAAATCAGTTACAGCCAGCTGTAAAGGGCGTGTCACGTGGAGATACGTCCTTTACTTTTGCATCCGCAGCGGAGCAAATGACGCTAATTGCATCTGCAAATACCTTTTTACTGGACTATCACGCACAACTTAACGCATACCGGAAAATGAGGAAATAACCATGCTGGGAAATATCGAATTGGAACGTATGGCGCTGGAAATGACCTATGATGGATATATGACGGTGACTGGATACAGTAAAACTGTCATTGATGGCGAAACTGTTGCAGTGCCAGAAATGTTGTATGAAAACCAGCCTTGCGCCCTGTCATTTACCAAAACTCCGGATACAAAACAAGGTGAGGACAGCGGCGAAATCCGGTACCAGGCAATGATTTTTTGTGCGCCAGAACTGGATATCCCAGCCGGGTGCCAAATTACAGTGCAGCAATATGGGAAAACTTATGTGTTTCAGTACAGCGGTGAATGTGTTTGTTATCCGGCACATCAGCAGCTTTCTGTGATGCGGGAAAGGAGGGCGTAACATGGCGAACTGGGGCGAATGTGATTTTTCCAGCCTGCAAGCTATGGCAGATCGGTTTCGAACGGCAGTTTCATCCCATTCAAGTGAACGATTGGCTTATGAAGTTTTGCAGGAGTTGGGTAATATGCTGCTGCGATCTACCAAACGCGCTACACCTGTCGACACTGGGCATTTGAAACGCAACTGGTTTATCAGCAACGTCCGGCAGCGCGGCGATATTTTTGAGATTGAGATTTACAATAATGTTGCGTACGCACCATGGGTAGAAAATGGACATCGGATTGTCCGCAATGGGCATACAGTTGGTTTTGCAGAAGGACGGTATATGTTGCGCATTTCCATTGCGGAACTGGAACGCAAAGCGCCGGAAATCTATAGCGCACGAGCACAGCAATTTTTACAATCATTATTGGGGGACACGATATGAGGAATATTGTAAAACTCATTGTACAAGCACTTCATCCAGCTTTCCCTGACCATGAAATTTACACCGAAGCCCTTCCTCAAGGTTTCAAAGAACCTTGCTTTTCGATTGTCCAGATAGACAGCCATGCGCAGGAATATCCAAGCAAGCGCATCTACATGGAAAACCATTTTGATATCCGCTTTTTCCCTGGACAGGAACGCCCACGCGCCAAATGCCGCACGATGGCAGAGAAGTTATTATTCCGTTTGCGTGAGCTGCCAGGGCTGCGCGGCAGGGATATAGAATGGCAGGTCACAGATGATATTCTGCACTTTTTTGTAACCTATGCACGGTTTATTTATGGAATGCAGGACACAGAAATCATGGGCAATCTGCACACAGTACAGGAGGTTAAACCATGACAAAAGAACAAAAAACGGAAGAAAAATATACCTTGCAGCAGCTTTGTCAGGCCAAACGATATGCCGGGCGGCAAGACCTGCTGATGGCACTACTTCTGCCGGATAAAACATATTCCATTTCAGAAACAGATACACTGATCCAAAAATTCATGAAAGGCAAGGTGGGCTAATATGGCACTTGGCGGCGGTATTTGGCAAGCGCAAAACAAAATATTACCTGGTGCGTATATCAATTTTGTATCGGCATCCCGTGCGGCAGCAGTGCTTAGTGATCGCGGGGTTGCGGCAATGCCGCTGGAACTGGACTGGGGACCGGAAGGTGAAATCTTCACGGTAACAGCAGCAGACTTCCAGCAGCACGCAGAAGAAATTTTCGGGTATCCCTATTCACATAACAAGCTGAAAGGGCTGCGGGATTTATTCCAGAATATCCGTACAGGGTATTTTTACCGGTTGGGTACTGGTGCAAAAGCATCCAATAGTTATGCCACTGCAAAATATGCCGGATTGCGCGGCAATGATATCAAGATTGTGATTGCAAAAAATGTAGATGATGTGACCAAATTTGACGTATCAACTGTGCTGGATGGGCATATTTTTGAAACCCAAACCATAACATCTGCGGATGGGTTAAAAGATAATGCGTTTATCAGCTGGAAGAAAGGCACGGCACTTTCGCCAACAGCGGCAACACCATTGACAGGCGGTGCAAATGCCACAGCAATCACAGGTGAGGATTATCAGGCATTTCTGGATAGAATCGAACCGTACAGCTTTAATACATTAGGCTGTGTATCGACTGATAAAACAGTAAAGAATTTGCTTGCCGCATTTACCCGGCGGATGCGTGATGAACAGGGTGTAAAGTTTCAAACTGTGTTATTTCAGCCGGAAGCGCCTGATTATGAGGGCATTATTGGTGTGGAAAATGCGGTTACAGATGAAGATTGTCCACAGTCAGCGGCAGTTTATTGGACAACTGGCGCGCAGGCTGGCTGTGCCGTAAACCGCAGTGTGCAAAATATGCGGTATACAGGCGAGTTTTCCATTGATGTATCGTTCACACAAGCACAGCTGACCGCGGCGCTTCAAACTGGGAAATTTGTTTTCCATCGTGTGGGGGATGAAATCCGTGTGTTGGATGACATTAACACGCTGACAACATTTACAGAAGCTAAAGGGGAAGATTTTTCAGCCAACCAGACCATACGTGTGCTTGACCAGATTGGCAATGATGTGGCAGTATTGTTTGGGACAAAATACCTTGGGCAAATCCCAAACGATAATGCAGGGCGTATCAGCTTTTGGAGCGATGTTGTCGCAATCCATGAACAGTTGCTGGCTTTGCGTGCCATTGAAAACTTTTCATCAGATGATATTAAAGTTGGTTTGGGCAGCAGTAAAAAATCTGTTGTCTGCACCGATGCGGTTTCCCCAGTCAATGCGATGAGCAAGTTATATATGACTGTCACGGTAAATTAACAAAAGGAGGCATTTTGCCATGTATGATGTCACAATGGAAGCACGGGACGCGCTTGCTGGTTCACAGGCAAGCTGTTATGTAACGATTGACAGCGATCGCTACCATTTCATGCAGATGACCGAGTTTTCTGCCACTTACAAGCCCAATGTTGTTGAAGTTCCGATTTTGGGCAGACCAAACAAGGGACATAAAATGGTAGGCGGTACAGGCGAATTTTCCGGCAAAGCGCATTATAACCAGTCTACTTTGCGCCGGGTGATGAAAACCTATCAGGATACCGGTTATATGCCAGAAATTGAAATCCAGATTGAAAATGAAGACAGTTCTTCCCGTGTTGGGCGGCAGTCAACCATTCTGCGAGGATGTTTGCTGGACAGTGTTGTTGTGGCGAAATTTGCGGCAGATTCCAACTCGCTGGATGAAGATATGAGCGGCACATTTGACAGCTTTGAACTGCCAGAGGAATTTGACGAATTGGAGGGTACAAGATAATGGATTTTGAACTGTTTATGAAAGGCAACGCATTGCCGGTTGAGGATAAAGAAATTGCGATTTCCAAACGTTTTCTTGACGCAGATGGCAAACCTGCATTATGGAAACTGCGTGCGGTGACAACCGATGAAGATGATGATTTGCGCAAAACCTATACGAAAATGGTACCAGCGCCGGGCAAAATGGGTAAGCGCGGTTCTATGATTCCGCGGCTGGATGCAAACGCATACAGCGTTGCACTGATGACGGCAAGTGTTGTATATCCAGATCTGAACAATGCGGCGCTTCAGGACAGCTATGGCGCGAAGGATGCAGCAGCTTTGCTGCGCCGGATGCTGACGCCTGGCGAACTCACGGATTTACAGGCGGCGGTTAATGATATTTGTGGGTTCCAGACCTTTGACGAGCTGGTTGATGACGCAAAAAACTAATCACTGGCGGCGACCCGGATGCCTATTATGCGTATTATTGTTTACATAAACTGCATATCCGTCCGCGGGAATACGTTCAGTTTGACCGCTGGGAAAGGGCGTTTATTGTTGCCGCCATTGATGAACGCATCCGCACAGAAAAAGAACTGGAGAATAAACTAAAATCACGATAAAACAAAACCGCCTGGCTTGACAGTCAGGCGGCAATGGGATATACTATATGTACAAAAGCGCACCGTCAAACGGTTCGCCAAAGGATTATGTTACAGGGTAACCGTCACGCTTTGGAGAGAGGGACGGTTACTTTGCTGTTATGAAGAAAATGTAGAGCAGGAATGCTGAACAGATGAAAATCCTGCAAATCTTTTGCTTCATGCACACCACCTCCTTTCGGAGATGGCGAACCGTCCGAACCGCGCTTTCGCACAGTGTTGTATACCCAAACACAGTATATCAGACAATTCTGCCGGGTTCAACAAAAATTTACCCAGTTTAACCATGTTTATAAGCAGCTGCTGATTCAGTAGTTGCTTTTTTATTGCCCCAAATCAGGGAGGGTATTTATGACATTGTCACAAAGCATCATGCTGCGCGATGGCATGAGCGCAGTACTAAACCAAATATCCACGAACCTGGAACGTACCATTTCCGGGTTTGAAGCGATGCAGGCAGCCGCTGGCAACCAAATCCCAACGCAAGTTTATGAGCAAATGAATGCCAATATTGAGGAAATGCGGGCAAGCCTGCAAAGTGCTGTTTCGCAGGTAGATTCCCTTGGGCAAGCGTTTCAGAATGCGCATCCACCAGCAAACACCTTACTGGGCACGGTGAAAAAACTGGCGGTGACATTGGGTGGGTTGGCGGCAGTTCGTGGGATCATTGGCTTATCGGATGAACTGACGCAAACAACCGCCCGCCTGAACCTGATGAATGACAA
>CAJUDU010000073.1 GCA_910584935.1 uncultured Butyricicoccus sp.
TATGGCCGCCCTTTGCAGGCAAATTCCATTTGCTCATATGCGTTTTCCTCCTTAAAATAGTGTATTATATCTTCGTTCCAGGATTTACTTAACTTAAAGCTTCGGATAATTGGTGGAAACCAATACCTTGCCGGCAGTAATCTTCATGCCTTCCTGAATATCTTCCAGATTGAAGCGGCCAGTTACCATCTTGCGCATATCAATACGACCGGAAGCCATCAGCGCGATAACGTCAGGATAAATGCCCTGGCCAGACTGACCATTGGAGCCGGAAATGGTTGCTGCATTCCACTGCCAGTTGAAAATGTCAACCGGGGTGATGCCTACGGTATGGCCAATTTGTACGGTTTTGCCGCCGATTGCCAGCGCCTTGCCCATAACCGGATAAGTAAACTTGGTAGCGCCTGCACATTCTGCAAACAGGGAAATGCCAGCGCCATCGGTCAAATCCATCAGCATTTCAGCCTGTTCATCTGGGGATTTGAAGGAAGTGGGGTCATAAACATAGTCTGCGCCGCAGTTTTTCGCGAGTTCAACGCGTTCCGGCACACTTTCAAATGCAATCAATTTTGCAGCGCCAGCAGTTTTCATCAAGGAAATTGCTGCCAGACCGATTGGGCCTGCGCCGAATACTGCAACATGACCGCCTGGGCGGATGCCGCCGCCGCGTACAAACAGACCATTGTATGCAACGCCAGTTGGTTCAATCATTGCGCCGAGTTCAAACGCGGTCATCTTGTCGCCGCCATAATAATCCATAATGGCATTGAGCGGATAGCAATATTTTGCGGTAACTGCTGCGTATTCTGCAAAGCCGCCGTCATAGGTGAGGCCTGGTTCTTCGAGATCTTTACACTGGTTAAACATACCGCGGCGGCAAGCGTCACACTGACCGCACCAGTGCATGGATTCTACGGATACAAGGTCGCCAACTTTGAGTTTTTTCACATTTTTGCCGATAGCAACGATTTCGCCGGCAAATTCGTGACCGGTAATGATTGGGTACTTGGAGTGGCCGTCATACATGGAGTAGCCATCCGCATCTTTTTTCAGCAGGTGGGCGTCAGTGCCACAGATGCCAGCCGTGCCAACTTTGATGAGAACCTGGTCATCATTGTAAGTTGGGATTGGGCGGTCAACAACTGAACCGCGGATATTCCGCCAAATTTGGTTGCCGCGCAGTGCGCGGCCGGTGGTCAACTCGCGTTCGCTCATTTTGTAGCCTTCGCGGGGTTCATGGTCTGCTTCCACATAAAACGCTCTCATTGTGTCTGCCATTTGCTTCTTTCCTCCATTTTTTAGTGTGGGTGTCATTATGTTAATGCCAATGAACGACTAGGTGTTTTTTTAGGGATTTATTAAACCGCTCTTGTAACACTTGCGCAAATCCCAAGGCATTTTTACTGTTCCCTTTGGTTGTTTTCATGCTTTAATTATATCCCAGCTTCGTCCCATCACGCTATACCAATCTTGTGCTCTCTCCACTTTTTTTCAAGGGTTTGCAAGGCTTTTTCAATTATTCTTTCGTTATCTTGCGAATCGCATATTTTTTTGCGCAATTTTTTCACCTTTCAGATTTCAGTTTAAGGCAAGAAGTGCCTTTCTGCGCACTTTTCACAAAAAAAACGTCACGAATTTGGCATATTTCCTGGGTTTCTGATACACTATCGTTTTTTTGCGCTGTGCAGGGTTTGGCTTAAAAACTGCCTAAAATCGCTGCTTTTTATGGGATTTCTTCAGGTAAAATTGCACAATCCCGATAAAATGAAAAAAGCGGAACCATACAGTTCCGCTTTTATTGCGATTATCGTTTTAATTTAAGAGGCGGTATCTGAATTTAGGGCTGGCTGGTCGGTGGTTTCCTGCATAATCACCCGATAGCCAAGCTGAATTTGCTTGTGCATATCCACGCCGGTGCCTAATATTTGCAGCAATACTTTAGCAGCTTCGGCGCCGCAGGTCTTATAATAATAATGTACTGTTGTCAGGCGCGGGGCGATGATTTCAGACATCCGGTTATGCCCAATGCCCGCAAGGGCAATATCCCGCGGCACTTCCCGTCCGCTTTCATGGATATACCGCATGGCGCCGATTGCAATTGTATCTGTTGCACATAAAACCGCGTCTGTTTCCGGGCAGCTTTGCAGCAGTTTGCGGCAGCCTTCATAACCAGCATCCATATGGATATCGGTTTGGACAATGCGTGCCAGCACTTCCTTCAGCCCGTTTTCCCGCAGCGCTTCCGCAAACCCATGATAGCGCGCTTCGCCAGCCGCCTGGTCACGGGGGTTGACACCCAGCATCGCAATATGTCTGCGCCCGTTACCGATTAAGATTTCCGTGAGTTCCCGTGCGGCAGAAAACTCATCATGGTAAACACAGGAAACATAGTTTGCTTTCTGCCCAATTAAAACAATCGGCACGCGGCTGCTGATAACCGCTTGTTGATGCTGCCGAGTTAAACTGGCTGGGATAAATAAAATGCCGTCCACCTGGTCATTTTTAAAATAGTTCAGGTAGGATATTTCACGGCTGGTATCATTGCCTGTGTTGGCCAGCAGAAGCTGGAACCCTTTTTCTTCAAGCACCTGGCTGATGCCGGCAACAACCCGGCTGATGGATTCTGAATCAATTTTTGGCAGAATCACGCCAATGGTCTGGCTGTTGCCACGCCGCAGGTTTTGAGCCTGGCGGGAAGGGGTATAGCCAGTTTCTTCAATCACAGCGCGGATGCGCCTTTTTTTCTCATCACTCACATAGCCATTGTTTAGATAGCGGGAAACGGCAGTTTTGGATACGCCTGCCCGCTGGGCAATTTCAGCAATCGTCACCTGTGCCCACCTCGCTTTCCTCAGACTTAAAATTTTATTTGATAAAAGGGTGTATATAAAATTCCAAGGCAGTCAGGGCTGTGCTGTTGTATCCCAGACGCCCTGGGGAGGAAAAAACATTCCATATGCCATTTGTTTTATTATAAAATATTTCTTCGCAAATTGCAAGGCTTCTGGTGAGATTCTGCGCAGTATCAGTAAACGAAATGACGGTTGTTTTTTATCATCATTTATCTTGATAGATTCCGACATGAAGAGGGAATCCCTGGTTTGGCTCATTTTCGATTTGGTTTTCTTTTTATCCTTAGCAGTCTGATAAAATCATCAAACAAAGAAGTGTCTACCGGTTCAAACATCATCCATTTCCCATCATGATAAGTTTGTGTTTCATCATAAACCGTTTTTTATATAACATTCACAATAAGACCACATAAAATTCGTTAGATTGCATAATCGCTATTTTCACCACTTCCTATCAGATGTTACCGCCGTGTATCCGCCTTATGGTATGCTAAATATAAGAAGATTCATAACATTGATTATGGACTAAAAATCGTTTTATATTTATAAGATATTTCCTTTATATATGTGGAATCTGTTGTTACAGAAGTGTTGTCCATATCAAGAAAAGCAATCTGGTCTTCCCCTCCTAATCCGAATAAATCTATTTCGATATGACATTTTTTGCGCCTTAAAGAAGAAAAAAAGTGCCTTGTATTTCCTCTTGCATACATGGTATAATATAAATTAAATCAAGTGTCTGGATGGATATCCGCTGCGTAAGACAGGGGTATGTCTGCCATTAAAAAGATACAAAATATCGATATTGACACAAACGGATTAGATGTTCTATCAGGGAGCAGCATTTGGAAAGGGGAAACCACAAATGAACGAAAATTTCATGGAACTTGTAGAGGCTTATCTGCTTGATATGGAAGCGCGTGGACGCAGTAAGACCTCCATTGATTCCTACCGTGTGATTTTAGCGGGTTTGCAGGAATTTTTGGAACAGCAGGAAGGTGTGGAGCTGGGCGCGGATACGGCTGAAAACTGGCGTCGTTATCTGGAGGAAAACGGGTATTCACGCCGTACCATTAACAAACGGATTTCTGTGCTAAATGGGTTTGTACAATTTTTAGGCAAACGAGAATGGCAATATACCGGGCCATTTACCTTGCCGGATCGTGATATTCAGCCAGAGCTTGTCCGCACGGAGTATTTACGCCTGCTGCAAGCAGCAAAACGGTTGGAACGTGAACGGACATACTTGCTGGTCAAAGCGATTGGTGGGGCAGGCATCCGTTTACAGGAACTGCCACAGCTTACGGTAGAAGCGGTACGCAGCGGGCGGGCACATTTAGAGCATTATGGTTGTCACCGCATGATTCGCCTGCCGGATATGTTCTGCGAAGAACTGTTAAATTTCACTCACCGTTCTGGCATCACAGAAGGCCCTGTATTTATCACCCGGGACGGTACACCGATGACTCGTACCGGTGTATGGAATTCCATCAATGCAATTTGCCATGAGGCGCAGGTTGCGCCGGAAAAAGCAAACCCACGGTGCTTATGGAAATTATATCAAAGCACTTATCAAACCATCCATGACAATATTGTTGCACTGACTGACCAGGCGTATGACCGGATGCTGGAACAGGAAGAACTTACGATTGGCTGGAACGCATAACAGGGTACACAAGCGGAGAATTTGGGAGGTTTTATGTGAAAGAACGCTATACAGAGCGTCCCCCATGAAGGGGATGGAAAGAAAAAAGGGATACATTATGTATCCCACGGGGACAGACACGCTGAAAGGAGCACAAGACATGAGTAAACGGTTAAAACAACTGTTATCCTTTGCGCTGGTACTCTGCATGGCATTCACCATGCTGCCTATGGGCGCATTTGCCGCAGAGGATGCAGAACCGGGGTTAGCCCCAGATACGCCGACCATTGATGGCGTGACGCCAATTGATGTCAATGCGCATGAATACATATTCCCACTGCGCCCATTGGGGGAATATGCCGCGATATATCCGGCATTTGGGGAATATAAATGGCGTATTCCGATGTATACGGCAGCACAGCCGGAAATGCCGGAAGAATTTTATGCCATGCTGGAAGACCCGGAAAGCTATGGCATGGACGCGATTGCCGCCATGATAGAGAACCATTCCACAGGGTTTATCAACACCTTGGAAGATTCGCTGAAACGGGCAGGCATCAGCGTTGACCAGGCAGCACAGGGAACATGGACGTCAGAAAATGATGTGTTGACCATTGCGGACGGCTGGCTGACTGCCAATAAAATGGGCATGGCAAAAGTCAAACTGACTTATATGGCAGAGGAAGCCATTGCACCGCCGCCGCAGCAGGAAACACCAGCAGAACCCGCGTTAAAGCCACCAGTTACCAAGCCCAAGCAGGCGGCAGAACCGGAACCGGAAGTGGCACCAGAACCAGCGCCAGAGTCCACGCCGGAACCAACGCCGGAAGCTGTAACCGAACCGGAATCTTCGTCAGAGCCGGAACCAGCACCAGAGGTTGAACCTGCACCGGAAGCAACACCTGACCCGGCGCCAGAACCAGCACCCGAACCGGAGCCTGAACCGACTCCAGAACCAGAACCGGAAGTTATACCGGAACCTGAACCTACTCCAGAGCCGGAACCTGCCCCAGAAGCGGAAGTGATACCGGAATCTGCGCCAGCGGATACCACTACGCCAGCAAATCAAGAAGTACAAACGCAGATGGTCGAAAAGACGCTGACTTGGGATATCCCAATTTATGATTTCGGCACAAATTTATTAGCAAATACAGTGTATGAGCGAAATCTTTTTGATTCCGCTTTGCAGTATTTTGTTAGCAATCAGGGAACGCATCAGCTTTTATATTGCATTCAACATGGAGCACCAATTACTGATGTAAATTATAATGTTTCCAGTGATGGAAATTGGACGCCATCCTCTATATCTACAAATAAAGGAACGGTTTCAGGTGAACGGATTAAAGAGCTGATTGGTCTTATATTAAAGTATGGTCATCAAGCCAATTATTCTGCTAGCCAGTCACCAACAAATACGGAGAAATATAAAATTGCCGCGACACAGTTTCTCATCTGGGAAGTAATGGGTGGCGAACGCGACGCGAACTTTAAACATATCGGAACTTACAAAATACAAAATGAGTTTAGTGACAAATTGTCTGCCTATTGGAACTCTATAATGAGCTACTATAAGCAATATGAATCGGCGATAAAAAATGATATTGGCAATCCAATAAGTACAGAGAATTCTTTTGATTTTGCAAATAAGGTATATACGCTTGATTGGAATCAAGGCGCATATACTACAACATTGAGTGGTAATCTTAATGGATGGGCTGTTGCATCTGGCAACGACATAGCACGCATAGACGGAAATAGCCTAGTGATAAGTTCAACAACCCCTTTGCCTAATGGAAAAACGATTACGCTTCAAAAAACAACATCTCGGCAAGAGCTAAAGGCTTGGCTTAGCAACGCGTCACAAAATGTTGTTGCCTATGTTGGAGACAGTAGCAAGCCAGTAGAAACGACAATCTCTTTTAAGGTTAAAACGGATCAACAGAACGTAACACTTGGTCTGTATAAAACTGCGAAAATCGGTGATAAACAAGTCACTTTCAGATTGCAGGGTGCAATATTTGATCTCTATAAGCGTGGCAGCGATGAGCCAGTTCAAAGAGGTTTGATAACAGACGAAGAAGGCAAAATTAGCGTTCCACTTACAGTAGAAAGCAAGGATCAATACTATTTCAAAGAAGTTAGTGCGCCGGATGGTTATAAGTTTGATGCAAACCAAACTTATGATGTAACCAAGTCGCATTTTGCCAATGTCGAAAACAACGGCAAATTCACTGTAAATATTAAAAAAATCAGTGATATGACGAATATTGGCGAACAGGATACAGCTTCTTTGGCTGGTGCAAAGTTTACTTTACATTATATTGATGCCGATGAAAGCTTGGGCGAATATGAAACCGATGCAAATGGTAATATTCAGTTAAACTATCTTCCAGCCGGTACATATACACTGACGGAAACAGTACCGCCAAATGGTTATGAATTGCCGGAAAACCCTGCTACCGCTTTTACAGTGGATGCAAATGGCAAGGTAAATGGTACAAATACCAATAGCGTCACCATTACAAATAACCGTCAAACAGCAAGCTTAATAGTTGCAAAAGATGTATTTTGTAATGTTGAGCAAAGTCAGGGATATGAGGAATCCCTCCAACCATTCCAGATTAACATTCAGCTTGGCAATCTGAATACGCCAGTTGAAGCTGAATTTACTGGTACAACAGCAAAGACCGCAGCATACAACGGGAATGGTCTGTATACTGTACAGTTAGGAAAGGATGAAACCGCAACAATCACAGGCATTCCGACTGGTACAAAGTATACCATCACAGAAATCCTGGGTGAAAATCATACCGGTTTTGTGACCAACAATATTGCTGTTGGTGAGCCAAATGAAACCGCACGTGCGCTTCAAGAGAATCCAATAACCAAACTGGAGGGCAATGTATCCTCAGTAGCGAATGAAAATACATATGCCACAGTCTATAACCGCTATTTTAAGTCGAAAAAGACCCCGATAAGCGGTAAAAAAACATGGGGCGGCGTTACGGATATTGATGCGCTTGTTGGGCTTGAAATTGATGTACAGCTTTGGCGCAAAGCCGGTGAAAATGGCACGCCAGAAAAAATTGGCGATGTGAAAACGACAAACCAAAGCAGCGAATGGAAATATGACTTTGGTGAGCTGGATGAATATGCTTCTGAAAATATAAAGTATATTTATTATGTCGAAGAAACTGCGGTGCGCACTACCTCCGATGTCGCAAAATTCCAAGAATTTTTGGATAAACAAGCGGGCACCTCTGGCAAGCAGATTGATAAAATCATGCGCCAGCAGGGTACACATCAGTTTATCGTATTCGGCAAAGCAATGAATGATAAGGGCAATCAGGAAATTTTGGGCACAATTATTGCACAAGGCAGCGGTAGCAGCATGGATCTGACAAATGTCTGGACACCTGCCATGGATTTAGGGCATTGCAATTTTTATGTACAAAAAGTTGATGCGGAAAATGGTGAAACACCATTAGAAGGCGCCTATTTTGAACTGGAGGACAGCCGTGGTATTATCCAAGGCGTCCGGACAAATCAAGATGGCATTGCATCTTTTAACTTCCTGGCTGGCGGTACTTATACTTTGCGTGAAGTTACTGCGCCAACAGGCCATTTGTTAAATCCAAACACATGGACACTTGTTATCGCGAAGGATAAACTGGAATCTGTTTCAGCATCTGAAACTGGTTGGGTGAACTTTTGGTCATGGACACCATCTGCATCTTTGAATGCTGTTCCGGAAGAATCAACAGAACCGGATGAAACCGAGATTGCATTATATGCAGATGATACCGGCACAGTCGCAGACAGCAATACACTTGGTACACTGACTGTAAAAGATGACCGTATCAAAGGGAAACTTAGCATCAGCAAGTTGTTACAGCTTGACAATGATTCCCCAGATGTCGCAGAACACAAAACAATTGCTTATCAGTTTGACATTTATAAATTAACCGGTTTAGATGAACTTTTACCATTGCCAGAAAGCACACCAGAACAGTCCGAAACCCTGGAAACACCAGGTACTCCAGAAAATCCGGATATTGCTGAGCAACCGTCAACAAATCTGATTATTCCGCAAGGAATGCAGGATATTGCAGCCTATGCGGTAGAAGGTTTGGAACCGGAAGAAACTGAACCGGAAGAAAAACCAGGCATTTTGGATGAAACCAATATGCAAATACCAGAGAATGCAGAACTGATTGAAACGGTTACTGTATATGCAGATGGAACCGTGATTGCAACTGAAAAAGAACTGGATTATGGTTCTTATTTGGTGGTTGAAAGCAATCCGCGCAGTGTGTCGGTACCAAGCTACACTTGGCAGAATGTAACCTTTACAAATCCAAATGCCTCTGGTCATGTAGCAGTTGTGCAGGATGGCAAAGCAGTCCAAGTCAATATTACAGAAAATAGCGATATCCCATTGGCGGTTACAGCAACCAATGCTTATACCCGTAAAGAAGGCACATTAAGCCTACGTAAAGTGATTGAAAATTATGCAGGCGACCGTGACCGTGACTGGACATTTGATATTACCTTGACCAGCCCACAGCCTTATGTCAAATTAGCATCAAGCTATCCCTATACGGTTGGTGAGGAATCCTATACACTGGATTTGCAGCCAGTCAATCGTGTGGAAGAAAATCCATCTCATACACCAGCGGAAGCAGAGCTAACCCCTGAACCATCAACTGAAGATGAAAATGATGCCGATGGTGAACCTTCCGTGGATATCGGTGAGCCGCCAATTGATGACAGCATGATTTCATCTGTCATGAAGGGGCAAATCAAACTGAAACATGGTGAAGAAGCTGTGATTTCCGGCTTGCCGGAAGGCACAACCTTCCAAATTACTGAACAGGAAGCTAATACAGACAGCTATATCACCACAGGTACCGTTACCGTATCAAACCTGCCTGAAGATACCGAAGACGCAGGCATTGCACCTTTGGCAGATATGACGGATACCGTAGGCGGCGAAGCATATCCAATTGACAGCACAAAGGATACCTTAGTCACCTTCACAAACAGTAAACGTCTTGGCAATCTGGTGATTACCAAAACCGTGGAACGCCGTGATGGCGCTGCGCCAGATGCAGAAGAAACCTTTGGTTTCACGGTCAACCTGTATACAGATTCCAGTAAACAAACCCCGTTGGCAGGGACTTATGATTATACCTATACCAATGGCATCGGCGAGGCTGGAACAGTTTCCCATGGCGGCACGGTGACTTTACGGCATGGGCAATCGCTGACAATTCAAAACCTGCCTGCCAGCGCCCATTATGAAGTTGAAGAACAAACTCCAGATGGTTATACTGTCATTGCAGCAGGCAATATTGGTGATATCCCAGTCAATGGCGGCACGCATACCGCCGCATTTGTCAACCGTACCGGCGGCAATACCGATAATGGTTCTGGCAGCTTAACCATTCGGAAAAATGTATCCGGACTTGGCGGTGAACTTGACCGCGAATTTACCTTTACCGTTGCATTATCTGCCCCAGGCACTTACCATTATACCGGCAGCCATACCGGCGAAATCGCAAACGGCGGAACCATTACGCTCCGCCATGGTGAAGCCATTACCATCAGCGGTTTGCCTGCTGGCACAACCTATACTGTAACCGAAACCGAAATCCCAGGCTATGATGTATTAGCCAGCGGTGATACCGGTACAATCCTCAATAATACTGTTGCAGAAGCTGTATTTGATAACGCAAATGATGAAATCCCGGAAGGGGCACTGACTGCGCTAACCCTCAGTAAAGTTGTCACAGGTAATGCGGGCAATAAAAATCAGGACTTCCATTTCATTATTGTCCTGCTGGATGAAAAAGGCGCGCCACTGACAGAAGAATACCGCTATGTTGGCACAGGTTCTGCGGATGCAGAAAAGGTGAAAACAGGCAGTATCATCACATTAAAAGATGGGCAAACGCTTACCATCCTTGACTTGCCGGTTGGCACAAAATACAGCATTACTGAACAGGAAGCCGGACAAAATGGTTATATCACTTCCTGCATCGGCGCGGAACAAGGCATTATTTCAACAGAACCATCCCGTGTGACCTTTATTAACCATAAGGGTCAAGGTGTTGGGCATTTGAGCATTCATAAGACCGTCACTGGCGATAACGCAGACCGAAATCAGGATTGGGATTTTGTGATTACCCTTGCCAATGCTGATTTCCCGCTGGAAAGCAGCTATACGTATTCCGGCAGCAGCGACAGCACCGATATCCCGGCACCAGCAAATGGTATTCTGTATTTCACTGATGGTGTTGGTACCATCCGTTTGCGGCATGGGCAGTCGATTATCATCCGTGATTTGCCTGTCGGCACAACGTATACTGTCACCGAAACCCAAGCCAATGCAGATGGCTACACCACAACGGTAAACGGTGCAAATGGCACAATTGCAGACGGTACCACAGCAGCTGTAAGCTTTGTCAATGACCGCCCAAGCCCAGGACGTCCTGGCGGCGGTGGCGGCGGTGGACGCCGTCCAACACCGGATACTGAAATCAATGGACCGGATACCCCACGGGTATATTATCCAGGCGACACGCCTAACCCCAATGAACCGGATAGCCCGGATGAAATCTTAATCATGGAAGATGATGTGCCACAAAGTTATATCAAGACATGGGATCCGGAAAATGAAGAATTTGTCTACCTGCCAGAGGAACCAATACCTCTTGCACCGATGACACCAACGCCGACCCCACTTGCACGGCTGGATACGACACCTAAAACCAATGACCCAACCCGGCCATGGTTCTGGCTTGGCTTGTGCATTGCCTCAATTTTAGGCATCGGTTTGTTAAAACCGCGTAAGAAAAATGATGAGGAATAATTGTTAGCAACCAAACCGCAACATTTTCTGAATCTAAACGCAATCGGGTAGGAGGCAGGCGATTAGTTCACCTGCCGACCTCCCACACCACCGT
>CAJUDU010000074.1 GCA_910584935.1 uncultured Butyricicoccus sp.
TGGCCTTTCTTTATTTTGCTCTCATCGTCGATGCCCTTATGTGAACACGCCCTAGATATTTTATGCCGCCAGCCGCATTAGGATTTCCATCACGGCAATCAGTCCAGGCAGTGTGATAACAGATAAAACCGTTGTCAGCGCAATCGCACGGGTTGCATAAAGGTAATCTGCTCCATAGACCTGGCTGAACATGGCGCAGGCAATGGCGCATGGCGCTGATACGCCGACAAGCAAAACGAGTTTTGCGGTTTGGTCAATCGGCACAAACAGCAGCAGCACCATTAAAATAGCGGGAATAGCCAACATATGCAGCGCGCTTAATTTCCAAAGTGAAATATCCGAAAAACACTGCTTAAAATCCACCTGTGCCAAAAAACAGCCCAAGCTAATCATGGCAAGCGGCGTATTTAAATCGCCGACAAAATCCACCGCTGTAAACACTAATTCTGGTAATTTGAACGGGGAAACAAACACAATCATCCCAATAATTGCACCCAAAAGCCCTGGGTTATTGAATACTGCTTTTTTGATGGTCATGCGTTCACGCCCATGGGAAAGCTGATATACACAGTATGTCCATAAAACGGTTGCCATACAGCAGATATGGGCGGAACCAAGGAACACTCCATCCCCGCCAAACATTGCCGCCAGCAGCGGCAGCGCCATAAAGCCATCATTGGTTAAGATTGTACAAACCCGGCGGTCGGCATAGTTTTCCGTGCGGCCCCGGCGGTAGACAATGCTGGATATGGCAATGGATATCACAAAACTGGCTGCGGCGCAAAGCATGGTAATAAAAAATGTGCGGGCAAGGTCTGGTTCAAATTCACGCTGAAACGAACGGATAATGGTACATGGCATCACATAGCGGTTAAGCAGCCCAGACATACTTTTGGTGGTTTCATTATCAAAAAGCCCTTGCCTGAAGATATAATATCCAAGCATCATCATAAAAAACATGACAATAATCTGCTTGAAAACAATAATACTGTTTGCAAACATAAAAAAACTCCCCCTGTGGCAAAAAATCTTCTTTCATCATACGCTTGCGGCTATCGGCTGTCAATTGTAGAACTGCACAGATTACACGCGAACTGGCAACGGCTATGTATATTTTCCCCATCTATGGCATAGCATATGTAATAAACCGGAAAGGCGGGAAACATGATGAAAAAATTCTCCTGTATCATCTTGTGTATGATGCTTTTGTTTACCCATGCGGCGGCACTGCCAGACATGGGCAATTTGACCGCAAAATCCGCTGCGCTTTATGATGCAAGTGGACAAATGCTTTATGAAATGAATGCAGAAGAACCGCTTCAGCCAGCTTCTGTCACCAAAATCATGACCATGCTGCTGGCGATGGAAGCCCTTGACCGCGGCGAAATTACACTGGATACTATGGTAACGGGTACAGCGCACGCCGCCTCAATGGGCGGCACTCAAATTTGGCTGAAAGAAGGCGAACAGCTTTCCCTGGATGAAATGCTGAAAGCGATTGCGGTTGGTTCTGCCAATGATTGCGCGGTGGCAGTCGCCGAGCATTTATGCGGCAGTGAGGAATCCTTTGTCGGGCTTATGAACCAACGTGCCAAAGAACTTGGCTGCACCTCCACCACTTTTGTCAACGCAAATGGACTGGATGCCGATGGACAGAAAACCTTAACTTCTGCGCGGGATTTGGCACTGATTTCCGCCGAACTGCTCAAACACCCCAAAATCTTAGATTATACAACGATTTGGATGGATACCATCCGGAACGGGCAGTTTTCGCTTGCAAATACCAATAAAATGCTGCGCAGTTACCAAGGACTTATCGGGCTGAAAACTGGGTATATTTCACAAGCGGGGTTTTGCATTTCTGCCGTTGCCCAGCGTGACGGCATGACACTGATTGCTACTGTCATGGGTGCGCCAACCAAAGAAAACCGAATGGCAGACGCCACAGCGCTGCTTAACTATGGGTTTGCCAATTTTACGCCATATGCGCCTGATTTAACCGAAGCGTTAAAACCAATCCCAGTGCGTATGGGCAAAGCTGAAACCGTTTCGGTGCAGGCGGAACAGGTACCGCCAGTTGTCGTTGCAAAGGAAAGCTTGGAACGCGTTTCCACAAAAATTGACCTGCCTGAAATGCTGGAAGCCCCCGTTGCTGCCGGGCAAGCGCTGGGCACAGCCCAGGTGTGTGATGGCGATAAAGTGCTGTTCACACTGCGTCTGACCGCTGGTGAATCGGTGGACAGCCTGCATTTTGATGATTTGTTCCGTTCTTTCCTGCGCATTGTGCTGATGAAAGAAGATGCCTGACCCTTTTGGCACTGCCTGCGCAAGGCACTTTCTTTGTTTTCATAAAATTCATGGGAAATCTTCGGTTTTGGATTGTCTTTTTCCCTGTTCTATGGTAACATTAAGTATAACCTCAAAGGTTGGGAGGAAAATTTAATTATGATAAAACTCATTGTTGGCGGCGCCGGCACAGGGAAAACCAAAACCATCATCGAACTGGTCAACGCCGCTGCGAAAGAAGAAAAGGGGAGCATCGTTTGCATCGCCAAAGGCGATAAGCTGAAATTCGATATCTCCTATGATGCACGCCTGGTTAACATCAGCGATTACCTCGTTGAAGGCTATAAAGGGCTGCTTGGCTTTATTTCCGGTATCCATGCCGGCAATTATGACATCACCAAAATTTACATCGATGGGCTTTACAAGCTGCTGGACTCCAAAGACCCCGCAACAGCGGAAGCTTTCCTGCGTGAGCTGGACGCCTTTTCCACCAAACATAGCGTGGACTTTACCGTCACCCTCAGCGAGGCTGCAACCGCCATTACCGAGGGCATGAAGAAATACGTGTGAACAGCTTCTGACATATGTACCCTGGCAAACGCTGCTGGGCGCAATCACCAATATTGCGCCCAGCTTTTTGTTTGCTTTGTTAGGGCGTCGCAAGAACCCAAAAAATATTTTTGTAAAAACACGATAAAAAGTGTTTTTTATTTTGGTGATTTTATGTATAATAGAAAGTAGCGTAAGCGGAACTGGAGGGGGACCACTGTGGGAAGCAAATCCACTGTATGGAAATATCTTGTGTGGGTGACTGCACTGTCTGCCTCTCTCGCCGGACCGATTGCTCTGAGCGTGCTTTGTGCATACTGGCTGCAGCAGCGTTTTGCTGTCGGCGGCTGGGTGATGCCGGTGGCGATTTTCCTTGGGCTGGGCGGCGCGGCAGTTAACCTGATGAAATTTTTCCGTTTTATGCAGAAAGAATCCGAGAAAGGCCGGGAGGATAAAGATGGACGCTTTTGAAATTGCTCGCGGGGAAACCCGGCGCATGGCGCGCGGCTCTGTCCCTCTGGTGCTTTTGACGTATGCCGTATTTGCCCTTGCTGGGTACTATGGCTGGGGTACCGTGCTTGGGCTGGCGCTTGGGTCTGCCTATGCCGTGTTTAATTTCAGCATGATGGCGCATACCGCAGTGCGGGGTGTCTTGATGGGTGACCCTGCCCTTGCCAGGCGGCTGCAGTCAAGCCGCTATGTGCTGCGGTACTTGCTGACTGGGCTGCTGATGTTCGGGGCAATCAAATGCCCCTATATCAACGCGGTCGCCGCCGCCGTGCCGCTGTTTTACCCCAAAGCAATCCTGGCAGCATCTGGCATATTCCAAAAGAAAGGAGGTTAATTGCGTGACGCAAATAAATGGGCCAAAAATATACACATACCTGTTTGGCAACCCGAACCTGCCCATCAATGAAACCATGGTCAATTATTGGATTGTCATGGCGTTTATTCTGGTGCTGTGCATCTTCCTGACCAGCAGGATGGAAAAAATCCCAAAAGGCAAACAGGCACTTGCCGAAAAAATTGTGCTCATGATAGACGGTCTGGTCCAGCAGAATATGGGGCCGGATTTCAGCGGGTATTCCCCTTATATCATGACATTGATGATGTCCTCGGTCTTTGGCTCACTGTGCTCGCTGGTGACGCTGCGCTCGGTTACCGCTGACCTGAACACCACCTTAGGGTGGGCGCTGATGACTTTTGCGCTGATTACTTTTTATAAAATCAAGGACCACGGGCTTGGCGGTTACCTCAAGGGCTTTACCGAGCCAATTGTTGTCATGGTGCCGATGAACCTGCTCAGCGAAATCGCGACGCCGATTTCCATGAGTTTCCGTCACTTTGGCAACATCACGGGCGGTTTTGTCATTTCCAGCTTGTTGCTCAGCGCACTCAGCGCGTTTAGCGGGCTGTTGCACCTGCCCATCCCACTATTCCAAATCGGCGTTCCTGGCGTGCTCAGCCTGTATTTTGACCTGTTCTCAGGTTGTATCCAGGCATTCATTTTCAGTATGCTGACCATGGCGTATGTCGGTTCGGCAAAAGATTAACAAACTTTACAAATCTGTTTTAGGAATATTTTTAGGAGGAAATTCTTATGGATCCCAATGCATTCGTAGCAGGTATGTCCGCTCTTGGCGCAGGTATGGCAATGATCGCCGGCCTTGGCCCTGGTATTGGTGAAGGTTATGTTGCAGGTCAGGCTTGCTCGGCAATTGCCCGCCAGCCTGAAGCACAGTCCGATGTCACCCGTACCATGATCCTTGGTATCGCGATGGCAGAATCCACCGGTATTTATGCGCTGGTTATCGCGCTGCTGCTGCTCTTTGCCAACCCGTTTGTCGGCAATTTCTAAACCGGCAGCTTTCCACCCGGAAGGAGGGAAATGGAATTGTATGATAATTTAGTCAGCCTGGGCGCGTGGAATATTATCGTCACAATCTGTAATACCCTGATCACGTTCCTGATTGTGAAGAAATTCCTGTTCGGGCCTGTGCGCAAAATGCTGGCTGCCCGCTCCGAAGAAGTGCAGGCGATGTATGACGAGGCTGAAACCGACCGCAAGCAGGCGGCTGCGATGAAAAAGGATTATACCGAATCCATGGCAAACGCCAAACAGGAAGCGGCTGAAATCACGCAGACTGCCACCCGCCGCGCGACCGCACGGTCAGAAGAAATCCTTGCCGAGGCAACCCGTCAGGCGGTTGACCTGAAGAAAAAAGCCGAGCAGTCCATTGAACAGGAACGCAAAAAGGCTATGAATGAAATCAAAGATGAAATCGCTGGTCTGTCGGTGATGATCGCATCTAAGGTTGTCGAAAAGGACATCAATGCGGATGACCATAAGCGCCTGATTGAAGATTTCATTGACAAGGTGGGGTGATTTAAAGTGGCGTCTATTGTAAGCGAACGTTATGCGCTTAGCCTGTATGAAGTGGCAAAAGAAGCCGGAAAAATCACCCAAATTTTGGATGAGCTGCGGGCCGTCTGCAAGGTGTTTTCGGAAAACCCTGACCTGATGAAGGTTATGCAGACCCCATCCATCCAGCTCCATGAAAAAAAGGGGCTGCTGCAAAATGTATTTGAGGGGCGTATTGACCCCTTCCTGCTGAATTTCTTGATGCTGATCACCGAAAAACGCAGGATTGGGCTGCTCCACGAAATGGCAACCGCCTACAAACAGCAGCATTACTTTGAGGAAGGCGTTTGCGAAGTTCAGGCGCTGACCGCGACTCCGCTGGACAAGAAACTTTTCCTCAAGCTGAAAGAAAAAATGAGCGCTGTGACCGGCAAAAAAGTCGTGCTGGAAACCCGTGTTGACCCTTCCATCCTTGGCGGCATTGTGGTCAAGGTGGATAATAAGCAGATTGACACGTCTGTCCGCACCCGGCTCCAGGAGCTGGCACAGCAGCTAACCCAATTTATTGCGTAAGGAAGCAGGTGACTTCATGGATTTACGCCCTGATGAAATCAGCACCATCATCAAACAGCAGATCACAAACTACCAGTCCCAGATTAAGCTGACCAACGTCGGTACGGTTGTCACCGTCGGCGACGGTATCGCCCATATCCACGGGCTGGAAGAATGTATGTCAGGCGAACTGCTGGAATTCCCAGGCGGCGTGTACGGCATGGCGCAGAACCTGGAAGAAGATTTGGTTGGTGCGGTTATCCTCGGCTCAGATCAAAATATCCGCGAGGGCGATACAGTAAAGCGGACAAACCGCATTGTCGAAGTGCCGGTTGGCGAGGCGCTGCTTGGCCGCGTTGTGGACGCGCTGGGCGCCCCGATTGACGGCAAGGGCGCCGTTAAGACAAAAGAGGCGCGCCCCATCGAAATGCCAGCCCCTGGCATTATTGAACGTACCCCGGTTAATGTGCCGCTGCAAACCGGCATTAAGGCGATTGACTCGATGATCCCGATTGGCCGCGGCCAGCGCGAACTGATTATCGGCGACCGCCAGACCGGTAAAACCCAAATTGGGTTAGACACCATTATTAACCAAAAAGGTACAGGCGTAATTTGCATCTATGTTGCAATCGGGCAGAAACGTTCTACCGTTGCGCAGGTTGCCGAAACCCTGGCTGCCGCTGGCGCGATGGATTATACCATTATCGTGTCCGCAACCGCATCAGAATCCGCCCCGCTGCAATATATTGCCCCTTATGCGGGCTGCACCATCGGCGAATTCTTTATGCACAAGGGCAAGGATGTGCTGGTTATTTATGATGACCTTTCCAAGCACGCCGTGGCTTACCGTGCTCTTTCCTTGCTGCTCCACCGTCCGCCCGGACGTGAAGCATACCCTGGGGATGTCTTCTATCTGCATTCCCGTTTGCTGGAACGCGCCGCAAACCTCAAGGACGGCGGCAGCTTGACCGCGCTGCCGATTATCGAAACCCAGGCAGGCGACGTTTCGGCTTATATCCCAACCAATGTCATTTCGATTACCGATGGGCAGATTTTCCTCGAAACCGAGCTGTTTAACTCGGGTGTCCGCCCGGCGGTAAACCCTGGCATTTCAGTATCCCGTGTCGGCGGCAATGCTCAGATTAAGGCGATGAAAAAAGTTGCCGGTACGCTCAAATTGGCGTATTCGCAGTACCGTGAGTTACAGGCTTTTGCCCAGTTCGGGTCTGACCTTGACGCGGATACCAAATCCCGTCTGGATCAGGGCGCACGTATTGTGGAAGTGCTTAAGCAACCACAAAACAGCCCAATCCCAGTTGAAAAACAGGTTATCATTATTTTTGCGGTAGTCAATAAGTTCCTGATTGATGTGCCGGCAGAGCTGGTCGGTGATTTCCAAACTGAGCTGTTTGAGTATTTGGACGCTAACCATCCGGATATCGCAAAGACCATCCGCGAAACCAAAGCCATTGACAGCATAAAGGACGGGCTTTCCAGCGCGATTGCCGATTTTAAAGCCAAGTTCCTCTCTGAACGGTCATAAAAAATACCGGAAGAAGGGAGGATAACCAATGGCTTCCGGCAATATGAAGGACATTAAACGGCGCATGAAAAGCGTTCAGTCCACCATGCAAATTACCAAAGCAATGGAGCTTGTTGCCTCGTCCAAGCTGCGCCACGCCAAAGAGCGTGTGCTGCGGTCACGTCCCTATTTTAATACAATGTATGAAACCATGGCGCGCATTGCAAAGGAAACCCGTGACGGGGATTCGATCTATACCAAGGCGCGCACAGTGAAAAAATCATTGTTCATCGTTATTGCGGGCGACCGCGGGCTTGCGGGCGGCTATAACTCCAATGTGCTCAAGCTGGCTGCGGCGCAAATGGCAGGCAAAACCCCTTGCGTCGTAACCATTGGCAAAAAGTCGCAGGAATATTACGCAAAGCGCAATTTTGAAGTGCTTGCCGATTTCCCCGGCATTGCTGAAACCATGCAGATACAGGATACCCACGATATCGTGGATGATATGCTTGCCCGTTTCCGTGATGGCAGCATTGATGAAGCTTATATCTGCTATACGGAATTTGTTTCCCCGATGGTGCAGGAGGCACGCTGCCAGAAGCTGCTGCCCCTGTCTTTCCCCGGCAGCGATGACAGCGCCGGCAAGGGCAAACCACAGGCGCTGACTGAATATGACCCTTCGCCAGAAGCGGTATTTTCAGCCATCGTCCCCGAATATCTCAACGGCGTGCTGTATGGCGCGGTTGTGGAAAGCTATGCGTCCGAGCAGTCTGCCCGCCGCATGGCAATGGAATCCGCTTCTGATAATGCCAGCGAGATGATCGAAAACCTCAACCTGTCGTATAACCGCGCACGTCAGGCGGCAATTACCCAGGAAATTACGGAAATTGTCGCTGGTTCCGGTCAGGTAGGGGCATAACTGGTTTTTATGGAGGCGGCAGCCCAGATGCTGCGGCTGTGGCGCCTCCTGTGTTTTATCTCATAATTCAGGGGAGTTTTGCTAATGAATGCGCATAACATTGGTACCGTCGTCCAGATTATTGGGCCGGTACTGGATATCAAATTTGACCCCGATTCGCTTCCCCGGCTGCTGAACGCCATCACCATTAAGGCAGAGGATGGTCATATTGTGACCACCGAAGTGGCACAGCACGTTGGACAGGATACAGTGCGCTGTGTTTCTATGCAGTCCACAGATGGTCTTGTCCGCGGGATGCAGGCGGTTGATACCGGTGCGCCGATTACTGTGCCGGTTGGCCCGAAGAATCTGGGGCGTATTTTTAACCTGCTTGGCGACCCGGTGGATAACAAGCCGCCAGTTGAATCTGAACTGCGCTGGCCAATCCATCGCCCAGCGCCTTCTTATGAAGACCAGCAGTCTACCACGGAAATTTTGGAAACCGGCATCAAGGTTGTTGACCTGATTGCACCGTATGCAAAGGGTGGTAAGATTGGCTTGTTTGGCGGCGCTGGCGTCGGCAAGACGGTTATTATTATGGAACTGATCAATAACATTGCCAAGCAGCATGGTGGTATTTCGGTATTCACTGGCGTTGGCGAGCGTACCCGTGAGGGCAACGACCTGTATAACGAAATGCAGGAATCTGGCGTTATTGATAAGACCGTTTTGGTTTACGGGCAGATGAATGAGCCTCCCGGAGCGCGTATGCGTGTCGGGCTGTCCGGTCTGACCATGGCGGAATATTTCCGCGATGAAGAAGGACAGGACGTGCTGCTGTTTATCGATAATATTTTCCGCTTTACCCAGGCGGGTTCTGAAGTATCCGCGCTGCTGGGGCGTATGCCATCTGCGGTAGGTTACCAGCCAACGCTGGCAACCGAAATGGGCGCTTTGCAGGAACGCATCACATCAACTAAAAAAGGGTCTATTACATCTATTCAGGCCGTTTATGTGCCTGCGGATGACCTCACAGACCCGGCGCCAGCAACCACGTTCGCCCATTTGGACGCAACAACTACACTTTCGCGTGAAATTGCTTCTGCGGGCATTTACCCGGCGGTTGACCCGCTTGATTCCACATCCCGTATCCTGAACAAAGAAATTTTGGGTGTCGAACATTATGAAACCGCACGTGCGGTGCAGGCAATTTTGCAGCGTTATAAAGAATTGCAGGATATTATTGCAATCCTTGGTATGGATGAGCTTTCTGACGAAGACAAGCTGACAGTTGCACGCGCACGTAAGATTCAGAATTTCCTATCACAGCCATTCCATGTTGCCGAACAGTTCACCGGCATGGCTGGCAAATATGTGCCAGTTAAGGAAACCATCCGTGGCTTTAAGGAAATCCTCGAAGGCAAACATGATGATTTGCCAGAGTCTGCGTTCTTGTTTGTTGGCACGATTGATGAGGCAGTGGAGAAGGCAAAGAAGGGGGCGTAACCTATGGCGACCTTTCATCTCAAAGTCCTTACCGCTGACAAGGTATTTTTTGAAGGCGATGTTGATCGCATTGTGGTGCGTACCACACAGGGCGATGTTGGCATTTTGCCAAACCATGTTAAATATCTGGCAGCCATCGGCATTGGTGGGTTAACCATCATAACAGGCGGCACCTCACGCATGGCAGCAATTGCAGGCGGTTTTGTTGATGTTTCCAAAGAAGGGACTGTAATTTTAGCGCGTACCTGCGAATGGGCGGATGAAATTGATATTAACCGCGCCCGCGCAGCCGAGGAACGTGCCAAAGCACAGCTCCAGCATAAGGAAAGCAGCAATGCGCAAGATGTTGCGGCAGCAAAGCTGAAAAAAGCGATTAACCGTATCCGCATTGCACAAAAATAATTAAACGCAAAACCCAGTCGATGGATATTCGGCTGGGTTTTATTTTTTTGCCAAAGTAGGCGTATCAGCAGCGTGGTCAAAGTCCCATTTGGTTTGCTGTGAGATATGTTTTGCACAGCTTTAAAAATAACTTTAACAACGGGTTGCCCGCTGTACTTTTATAATAAACGCCATAAGACAGCGGCTGTGTTCCCACAAGCGGAACACAGAATAACCCTGAAGCGTTTCTTATAAACAGCTCTGGGAGCACGGTGATCCCATATCCGGCTTTTGCCAGCAGCAAGCCAGACTGTGGCGTATCGCAAAATAGGCATTCTGTGATTGACCGATTTTTGACCAGCGCGTGCTGGATATCCTTTAAACTGCCTGGGCTTTTGTGCAGCGGGTTAAGGATCACTCTTTCATCCGCGATATCCTCTAATGTGAGATGGGATTTGCCCGCTAATGGATGTCCTTCCGGCAGGGCTGCAACGATGGGCGTTTTTATAAACTCCTGATAAGTTCCATAACTGATTTTTGCATCTTTCTCTCGGAATGCCATGATAACATCTACCACTTCTTCCGCCAAAAGGCGGTATAAATGCTGAAATGGAACAGCATGGAAGATGGGACGCAAAGATGGATAATGCTTAGCCATATCCCGTAAAATATCGGTTAAAAGCACTAAATCATCATGGGAATGGCAGCCGATAGAAAATAATACTTGGTTACCACCTGCGTGTTCCTGGAACTTTTTTATTGTAAACCGGATTTTATTCAAAATATCTCGGGCATCATCAAAAAAAATTTGCCCTTCTGGTGTAAGCTGCACCATTCGTGTGGTGCGTTTGAATAACTTTATGTTTAGCTCTTCTTCCAGCGTGCGAATCTGCTGTGTTACCGCTGGCTGGGTCACATTTAGCTGGCTGGCAGCTTTGGCGAAATTTAAAGTTTCCGTTACAGCAAGGAAGCATTCTAACTGCATGGTTGTCATAGCAAGTCCTCCGCGATTTATAAGTTTTACTTATTGATAATAACATATTCTTAATTCACAGACAAGAAAAAATCATTTATAATAAAACTGCTTAAAAATTTCGTGTTAGGAGGAATCCAAATGGTAAACCAAACTGTAACAGCCAATCCGCTTGGGACAGAAAGCGTGGGCAAATTAAGGAACCACTGATTTAATCCTTCATAAGTCAAGAAGGTGTGGTATAATA
>CAJUDU010000075.1 GCA_910584935.1 uncultured Butyricicoccus sp.
TGTATATTTGTTTTCTTCTGACATATTTCTTGACCTCCTATAAAATATGCGATGGGGCAAAATAAAAAAACTCCCGCCCCTGAAAAACTGGTCAGGGGTGAGAGTATAAAAATTCCCACGGTTCCACCCTGCTTGCAACTGCTGCGCAAAAACGAAGCGGCTGCCGCTCTGGTGCCGGATAACGCTGGCAAAACGTCACAGAATACTATAAAGATTCCTCTGTGCAGCTCAGGAGCCGGTCAGCTTCAGTCCCCAAACATCCATGCAGCCGTTTTCAGCCAAGGCGACCGCTCTCTGAAAAGAATGGGTAAAATACGGGGCAAGCCTATTTCCATCATCGCTTTTTCTGGGACGGGCAAATACCGCCCCTATTTGCTTTGAAATATATCATACACCAGAAAAAACAGTTTGTCAACGGTATTTTGCAAGGCTTAATCTTTTCTACGTGCTCCTTAAATTGTTGATGAACGGAATATTTGTAAATTCTTTATCAAATCTATTGTCCTGATAAACTGGAAGTTTATGCTTTCTTAATTGGGTGCCTTATAACCGTCTTTCACTTCCATTTTCTGCAACCAAGGAGCAATATATTCAAAGAATCCTTTGATTTTATAACCTGTTTTGTAACTCATAGGTTCTATATCCGATTTGTTTTATAGCTTATGTATTTCCTCCAATGCCTTTTGGATATCCTTATAAATTAACGGCTGCATACTATCATCATAAGTACATAAATCCACCTTAGAAAGCGCGGCAAGAATATCGTTTTTCAACTCCGGCTTATGCTTTGCAATAAACGGCAACAGTTTGATACATTGCCTTGCTGTGATGGGTTTAACATCTGTGATATACTTTAAATACTTGTCAATAATTTCATCAATTTTATTATCTTTATCCCATTTTGCATTATAAGCAAGCAATGTAAGCCCTCTTGTGCGAATATAGGAATTATCGTTATCCAGCATATCGCTCAACCTGTCCATATAGGGATAAACACGATCTGTTTCTTCACTTTCTTTTCGCAATGCCTGTAATGCTTTATAGGCAATATTATTGTTTTTATCCAATAACGCTTCAAATGTTTTTGCAATATCCAGTGACATTCCTAACCCTCCAGCACAAACTATGTACCGTTTTCTTTATTTGCTGATATTGCCGCCACCCTGCTGCACCCGCTCACAAAGCTGGTTATAAAACCCTGCTTTTTCCTCCCCGGTCGCAAACGCCCGGAATGGGATAATCAGCGCTGCCATTGCGCCAACATAGATAAAATAATGTTCGGTATCTTCTGTCACCCGTTCCACAACTTTGTATTCATAATGACTGTCCTCCCCGCCGCCGCACAATGCCATTTCAGTTTCGCCAAGGGTAAATGTCTTTTCAGAACAGATATCCTTGTTTTGTGGGCGGGCAAGCATCCGCAGCACGCCTTTACGTACTTTGCGCACCATAAACCGTGGCATTAGCGCATAAATAACCGCTGCAAGTGCAATATATGCGATAGCTGAAATAGCATTCAGGCTATGCAGCATATACATCAGCAGACAGCCGCCAACAGCAACAATCCCCGCGCAAATTAGCCGTGTGTTGCGGATGCTTGCACGCATCACTGAGCTGCCATTCATATAACTGAGGTTAAATGCAACAAAATCCTCTGGTTCTATTTGATATGTGATTTCCATCCAATCAATACTCCTTTTTATTTTCTGTAAACTATTTTCTCCCACTATTTTATCATAGCATATCCATTTCCGAAAAACAAGCGATGGATACAAAATATACAGTATGCTTTCAGCTATTCCATTTTACGCACACGTGCAAGTTGGCGGACTGCATATTAAGAAACGCCTGCCAAACTGTTTGGGTTTGGCAGGCGTCCCAAGCTTTACTTACACATAAAGCTTTCGCAGTCCGTGCATTTGCACTGGGTTGGATTTGCTTCATGGGTACCAACCGAAATGGCATCCAGTGAGCAATAATCGCTTGTGCTGCAATGGTTTGCACACTGGCTGACAGTGCAGCGGATTGCAGTATTCTTATGGCAGTTATCCATCATGTTTTTTTCCTCCTTTTGAGTGGTTCGAGTATATTGTGCCCGCAGTATCCGGCAAATATGCAGCCAATTTTCTGTATAATTTTCAACAGTATGGCGCAAACTTTTTTTTCATAACGGTGAGCCATGCAAAAACGGGCTTGACATTGGACACATTATCCGATATTCTATATTTAAGAATTATTCTTATTTGCAAACCACTGTAGAGGAAGGAGCAGCTTAACCATGAAAATTTTGAAAGGCAGCAAAACCGAAGCCAACCTGATGGCGGCTTTTGCCGGCGAATCCCAGGCACGCAACAAATACACCTATTATGCCTCCAAAGCACGCAAGGATGGCTATGTGCAGATTGCGGAAATCTTTGAGGAAACCGCAAACAATGAAAAAGAACACGCAAAAATATGGTTCAAACTGTTGCATGACGGCATTCCTGCCACCCCGGAAAACCTGGCAGATGCCGCAGCGGGCGAAAACTATGAATGGACCGATATGTATGCTACTTTTGCCAAGGAGGCGCGTGAGGAAGGGTTCGACCATATTGCGCAGCTATTTGACGGGGTTGCAAAAATCGAAAAAGAACATGAGGAGCGCTACCGCAAATTGTTAGCAAACATTGAAAATGGTTTGGTATTCTCACGGGATGGCGACATGGTTTGGCAGTGCGCCAACTGTGGGCATATCCACATTGGGCAAAAAGCACCCGAAGTTTGCCCTGTCTGTGCGCATCCGCAAGCTTATTTTGAGCTCCGCGCAGAAAATTATTAAAAGCGAAAACCTGGTATCCCATTCCCCCTGCCGCCCAAGGCAGGGGGTTTTGGCTTGCATTCCCCCGGAAATCCCGGTATACTAGAGTACATAAGATAAAATCTTTTTGAACTTAAAGGAGTTTGCTTATGAAAAAAGGCGATCAACATAAATTAAAACTGCTGCTGGCTGGGATTGAATCCCGGCTGACGCAAAACCGGGAATATTTCACCGATATCACTTATACATTCCGTGCTGGCAAAAAAACCTTTACAGGCACCCTGCGCATGGATGACAACAATGGTTACCAGCTGCGTTTCCAGGGCGCAGAACGCCCTGTGGATGCCGCAAACGCAGCTGCATTTTTTGCGGAACAAGCAAATATTTATGAAGAAGCCACGCTTGTTTACAAAGAACGCGGTGCAGAAATTACCATCACCTGTAATGCCCGTGGCGTAAACATGAAGCAAGGCAAAGGGCAGGCGGATGCTGCGCCTGCGAATCCTCTGCTTTCTGGCGGGCGGGAATACTTGATTCAAGTTGGCAAGGCATCCGCCCTGCTGCGTGAAATTGGCATCCTAACAGCCGAAGGCAAAATCAAAAATGATATGATCCGCAAATATAATCAAATTGACCATTATGTGGAGCTTGTTGCGCCGATGTTCCAGAAGGATGACAGCGAGGAATTTTTACTGCTGGACTGTGCCTGCGGTAAATCTTATTTGAGTTTTGTCATGAATTATTACCTGCGTGATGTGCTGCACCGCCGCTGCCGTGTCATTGGCATTGATATTGACCCGCACGTGATTGCGGAAAGCCGGAAAATGGCGAAACGGCTTGGGTATCATAATATGGAATTTATTCAGGCAGACCTGCGTACTTACCACCCGCCCAAGAATGTAACCGCTGTCATTTCACTGCACGCCTGCGATATTGCAACCGATTTAGCGCTTGGCACAGCCGTGCGTGCCAAAGCAAAGTATATTGCCTGTGTGCCCTGCTGCCATAAAGAACTGCTGGAACAATACCATATCCCAGGGCTGGAACCACTGATGAAATATGGCGTATTCAAGGCACGGTTTAACGATGTACTGACAGATAGTATGCGTGCGCTGAAACTGGAAGCCGAAGGGTATCAAGTATCTGTTGTCGAATATATTTCGCCGCTGGATACCCCCAAAAACCTGCTCATCCGTGCGGTTTATACCGGACATGAAAATCAGCGCGCCATTGATGAATATCAAGCCGTCCGCGATGCTGTGGGGACATATTCTGAACTTGACCGCCAGCTTGAATTTTTCATCACAGATGACGATTTACGCTAAACCCTGCACAAAATAAACACCGCACAAAAATGGTTCCCCATCTTTTTTGTGCGGTGCTTTTGTTTACTTCTTGGGTTCCCCAACAAAGATATGCAGTGCCTGACGGCAGTTTGTAATTTCAACAACCCGCGGCGCACCGCCAAATTCACCATCCAGCGTCCAAGGCATTTCATGTTCCGCCGTAAAGCGTACATACGGCGTTTTGAACCGGATGATAAACTTATTATCATTTGTAGGGTTCAGCAGCTCATTGAGTAGCACTTGGATATCTAAAGGGTTTGCCGGCGCTTTCACCAGGAACACTTCAAACAAACCGTCATCCAACCCGACATCATGCGCAACAATCCCCTTAAACCCGCCAACTGATGTTGCATTTGTCACCATGCCAAATACAAACTCATGCTCAATGGTACGGTCTTCACAGGCAACTTGTACCTGATAGGTTTTCAGTGCTGACAGCGACTTAATCCCTTCAATCAAATATGCCATGCGTCCCAGGATATTTTTTGTATTCTGTGGGGTGGAATATGAAACTTCTGTAAACGCACCAAACCCAGCCACATAGGTGAAATATCGGTTGTTAAACCGCCCGACATCGACACTGTATGGCTTCGCGTGCAAAATAAGCTCTACTGCCTCAATCGGTTTGCGCGGAATGCACAGGCTGGAGGCAAAATCATTGGTTGTGCCTGCTGGAATATAGCCAAGGGTTGGTTTTTCATCTAACTGCATTAGCCCTGCCACTGTTTCATTCAGTGTGCCATCACCGCCGCTGCACACAATCAAATCAAATGCCGCACCGTGTCCTGTCACAATTTCGGTTGCATCACCGGATTGCTGAGTGGTATAAACCGTGACTTCATAGCCAGCTTTGACAAAGCGGTCAATGCAATCAATGGCATGATGGCGTATTTCGCCCTTTCCAGAATTAGGATTTACAATAAACAGCAGCTTTTGCGGCATAGGAACCCACTCCTTAAATGTTTATGATTCAGACAAAAGACTGCACACAGCATTTGCATAAGCAACAGGGTCTTCCAGCGAAAGCCCTTCAATCAGCTGCGCCTGCGCATACAGGATTTCTGCATAAGTTTTGATTTTTTCGCCATCAGATAAAGACGCAACTTTCTTGAAAATTGGATGCTCCGCATTGAGTTCCAATACACGTTCTGCCTTGACTTCCTGTTCGTTGCCCATACGCTGCGCATTGAGAACCTTTTCCATTTCGAGGGAAAGGCTGCCCTCCGCCGACAGGCAGCACGGATGAGATTTTAAACGGGAAGTGAGCTGTACTTTTGCAACCTTGCCTTCCAATGCTTCTTTCATTTGTTCCAGCAAATCTTTATGGGTTTCCGACAATTTTTCCACAGCTTGTTTTTCGTCTTCACTTTCCAAGCCAGCATCCCCGTCCGCAATGGACTTGAATTCTTTTTCTTTGTAATCCCGCATCATTTTGACGCAAAATTCATCAATATGGTCGGTCATATACAGGACTTCATAACCCTTTTCACGCAGACGTTCCATTTGCGGCAACAGGCTGATTTTCGCCGCTGTTTCGCCGCAGGCATAATAAATGAATTTCTGGTCTTCCTTCATGCGGGAAACATATTCCTCGAATGTGACCATTTTATCCTCGGTAGACGAATGGTACATCAGCAAATCTTGCAACAATTCTTTGTGCGCGCCATATTCCACATAAGCGCCATATTTGAGCTGCATGCCAAATGCCTTGAAAAATTCCTCATATTTTTCGCGGTCATTTTTCAGCAGGTTCAACAGTTCTGTTTTGATTTTCTTTTCCAGGTTGGTTGCAATCAGTTTCAAATGACGGTCATGCTGTAACATCTCACGGGAGATATTCAGCGATAAATCCGCCGTATCCACCAACCCGCGAACAAAATTGAAATGGTCTGGCAGTAAATCCGCGCAGCGCTCCATAATCAGCACACCATTAGAATAAAGCTGCAAACCCTTTTCAAAATCCTTTGTATAATAGTTAAATGGAGCGCTTGCTGGGATAAACAGCAGTGCGTTAAATGTTACCGCGCCTTCAGTGCTCATATGGATATGGCGCACAGGGTCTTTGAAATCATAATATTTGGATTTATAGAAATTATGATAATCATCATCTGTCAGCTCGGATTTGGATTTTTTCCAAATTGGCACCATGGAATTCAGGGTAGTCAGTTCCATGTAATCTTCATATTCTGGCTTTTCCGGATCGCAGCCTTCCTTCATGCGGGAGCGCTGCATTTCCATTTGGATTGGATAACGGATATAATCCGAATATTTGCGGACAATCGACTGAATGCGGTAAGCGTCCAAATATTCATCAAAGTTTTCATTTTCGGCATTGTCTTTAATGGTTAAGATAATATCTGTGCCATCTTCCGCCTTTTCACAGGGCGAAATGGTATAGCCATCCGCACCGTCGGAGACCCAGATATTTGCTTCCCCTGTATGTTCTGACCGCGAAATGACTTCTACCTTTTTTGCAACCATAAACGCGGCATAAAACCCGACGCCAAACTGCCCGATAATATCCACATCTTCGCTAGCATCCATCTGCTGCTTGAACGCAAGCGACCCAGAACGCGCAATGGTGCCTAGATTTTCTTCCAATTCTTCGGCAGTCATACCGCAGCCATGGTCAGAAACCGTTAATTTGCGGGCATCCTTATCAATTGAAATATGAATCGGCAACGAATCGCGGGTAACGCCAGTTTTGCCTTCCTGCATAGCATTGTAATACAGCTTGTCCGTTGCATCGGATGCATTTGAAATCAGTTCGCGCAGGAAAATTTCATGATGCGTATAAATTGAATGAATCATCAGGTCAAGCAGCCGTTTGGATTCTGCCTGGAATTCTTTTTTTGCCATAACTTGTATACACCTCGAACAGTAATTTGATAATTTTGGTATTAGCACTCCGACACATCGAGTGCTAATATAGACAATGATAATACTGCTTCCTGAAAAAATCAAGAGGGAAAGCCAAGATTTACAGCAAGTTCACATTCTTTTTTTATTTTAATTTACTGCGGTCAATCTGGCGCTGTGCCAAGCGCTTATGCACAGCATCGCGCAAAAGCGCATATGCAATCGAAAACAAAGGGATATTGATAATCATGCCAATCACGCCCATTGTACTTGCGCCAAGCGTCACCGCAACCAGCACCCAGATAGAAGGCAGCCCAACTGCCCCGCCGACTACGTGCGGATAAACCAGATTGCCTTCCACCTGCTGAAGCACCAAAAACAGCACTAAAAAACCAAGTGCTTTCCATGGGCTTACAATTAAAATCAGGAACGCACCAACCGCGCAGCCAATAAACGCGCCAAAAATTGGTACCAGTGATGTCACTGCAATCAAAACAGATACCACCAGCGCATATGGCATCCGCAGCAGTGCCATTGCAATAAAAAACATAAGCCCTAAGATACAGGCTTCCAGGCATTGCCCGGAAATAAAGCTGGAAAACGTATCCGCCGAAAGGCGGCAGACTTCCAGAAAACGGTCTGCACTGTTTTCCGGGATAAAGGAATATAAAATCCGTTTAAACTGCCCGCTTAACTTTTCTTTTTGCAGCAGCAGATAAACCGCAAATACCAAACCAATTGTAAAATTTGCAACACTGCCAATGATGGATGATGCAACATGAAAGGTATTGCCCAGTACATTGCCACTGGCGAGAAAACCCCAAATGGTCTGCCAGATTTCTTTCCAATCCATTTTGCTCCAATCGGCAAGTGTATGCTGAATTTCCAGGAAAATATCTGGATAATCCTTGGCAAGCTGGTTGACATAATCGACCACTTCGGTTGAAAATGCTGTAATATATCCCTTCATTGTCACAAAAGAACGTGCCATTTCCGGCACAACCATCAGTATCAGTACACAGACCAATGCTGCAACAAGCAGCAATGTTAAAACCAAAGATAATACACGACGCATTCGATAAAGTGGATTCACCCGCCCATGGCGCCTTCGTGGGAACAATTCTCGTTCAATGGCACGCATTGGCACATTCAGGACAAATGCAATCGCCCCACCAACAATAAATGGCATAATCAAATGCAGCACCATACGCAGCCCAGCCACAAGATAATTCAGCTTTTGCAGCCCAACGAGCAGCAATACGGTAAAAAGAATAAGAACAGCGATTTTCTGCATATTTTTTCGATTCAAGTCCATTTGCGCACCTCGAATTAACCAAAAGAAAATTTTTGTGTGATAATATCTGTTATATTTTTTTAGATATCATAATATCTTACCATAGAATGCCGGAAATAGATGTTAAGTTTTTGTAAAAAATCAAAAGAGAGCAGCAATTGCCGCCCTCTTTTGATATTTTACATTATTTTTGGTAATTTATGTTTCACGTGAAACACCGCGCAGCATTCTGGAAGCATTCAGAATTGCAATCACTGCCACGCCGACATCTGCAAACACGGCTTCCCACATATTTGCCATGCCATATGCGCCAAGCGCCAGCACCAATAACTTGACACCCAAAGCAAATACAATATTCTGCCGGACAATCCGCAGCGTTTTTTTTGCAATGCGGATTGCATCGGACAATTTAGAGGGCCGGTCATCCATCAGCACAACATCTGCCGCTTCAATCGCGGCATCTGAACCAAGCCCACCCATAGCGATCCCAACGTCAGCACGTGATAATACTGGGGCATCATTGACGCCATCACCAACAAATGCCAACACACCGCGTGCTGATTTTTGCTGAAGCAGTTTTTCGACACAGTCCACTTTATCCGCGGGGAGCAGCTCTGCATGGACTTCGTCCAGCCCCAGTTCGCCCGCAACATATTCCCCAATATCTTTGCGGTCACCAGTTAACATGATATTTCGGCGGACACCCATACTATGCAGTTTTTGAATTGCGTCGGCAGCATCTGGCTTCACTTCATCAGATATCACAATGTATCCTGCATAAGCGCCGCCTGCCGCAAGATAAACCACTGTGCCCATGGATTTTACTGGCGGGCACAAAATGCCTTCTCGTTCCATCAGGC
This sequence comes from uncultured Butyricicoccus sp., assembly GCA_910584935.1. Classification (GTDB taxonomy): domain Bacteria; phylum Bacillota; class Clostridia; order Oscillospirales; family Butyricicoccaceae; genus Butyricicoccus_B. The sequence goes on from CAJUDU010000075.1 coordinate 9,157, forward strand.
GGCGGTTGCCTGCCAGCACCTGCCTGCCATCAACCTTCGCACTGACGCCAAACCCAGCATAATCTTCCACTTCGCTGACGCGGGCATGGTCCAGTTTGCCGCCATATGCTTCCCGAATGGAACGTGAAATCGGATGTTCCGAAAAGCATTCGGCAAGCGCTGCAAGTTCCAATAGTTGTTGTTCCGTACAGCCTTGCGGCATAGTTTCCGTCACTTGGAATGCACCTTTTGTCAATGTACCTGTTTTATCAAACACAACCATTTCCGTAGCCGCCAGCGCCTCCAAATAGTTGCCGCCTTTGACTAAAATACCTTGTCGGGATGCGCCGCCAATGCCGCCAAAGAAACTGAGCGGGATAGAAATCACCAATGCGCAAGGGCAGGAAATAACCAAAAAAATCAATGCGCGGCGAATGGAATCGCCCCATGAAATACCCGTTGCAAACGGCAGAATCACTGCCAGCGCCACAGCGCCAAATACCACTGCCGGCGTATAATACCGGGCAAATTTAGTAATAAAGTTTTCTGCTTTTGCTTTTTTTGCGCTGGAGTTTTCCACCAAATCCAAAATCTTAGATACTGTAGATTCTCCAAATTCTTTGCTGGTACGTACCCGCATCAGTCCGCTTAAATTGATACAGCCACTGATAATTTCATCCCCAGGTTTGACATCCCGCGGCGCAGATTCACCAGTCAGCGCGGCGGTATTCAGTGAGGATGACCCTTCTATAATGATGCCATCAAGTGGGATTTTCTCACCTGGTTTCACAACAATGACATCACCCACCGAAACTTCTTCCGGATCGACCTGTTCCAACGTCCCGCCGCGTTCGATATTGGCATAGTCCGGGCGGATATCCATTAAGCTGGCAATCGACTGGCGCGATTTGCCAACGGCATAGCTTTGGAACAATTCTCCGACTTGGTAAAACAGCATTACCGCTACGCCTTCTTTATAATCACCCAGCGCAAATGCCCCAATTGTGGCAACCGCCATGAGGAAATGTTCATCAAATACTTGACCGCCAAAAATATTCCGGATAGCACACCATAAAACATCCCAGCCTACCAAAAAATATGCAGCAAGATATAAAACAAGCAACGGGATCTCTTCCAGCGGCAACAGGATTCCCAAAATATACAAAGCAATGCTGCCTAAAATCCGCGTGAGCATTTTCTTTTGTTTTTTTGTCATTGCAGGGCACCTCACTTCACAAATGCCAGAAAATTAACGCTGTATCGTGCAGTCAGGTTCTATCTTTTTGCACGCCTTTACAGCCTGGTCCATCACGCTTTCAAACAGGTCATCCTGTGCGTCAACGGTCAGTTTCATGGCCATAAAGTTAATGGTTGCTTTGTTGACACCATTGATTTTGTTGATGGCGTCTTCCATCTTTTGTGCGCAGTGGGCACAATCCAAATCGATAAGCTTAAATACCTTTTTCATCATTCATAACTCCTTTTTTCTTATTCCAGGACGTGTTCCATGCCCTGGTTAATAATACGATGCACATGCTGGTCAGCCAGTGCATAATATACGGTTTTCCCTTCCCGGCGAAACTTGACAAGCTTTGCCGTTTTGAGTACACGCAGCTGATGCGATATGGCTGATTGGGTAAGCCCAAGAAGCTGTGCAATGTCACAAACGCACATTTCAGCTTCAAACAGCGCATAGAGGATTTTAATCCGGGTGGAATCCCCAAACACTTTGAACAGTTCAGCTAAATCGTAAAGGGTTTCATCCGCGGGCAGTTCTTTGCCAACCTGTTCCACAATTTCGCCATGCACATAAGATTCGGCACAACATTCGATGATTTCTTTTTCGTGCATATGTTACCTCCTTTCATATGAGCAAGTGTTCATATGTTTATTATATCCCAACATCCGAAAATGTCAATCCCTTTCCCCAAAATTTTTTGCAAAACATTTTAAACGTTTATTATGACCTGCAAAATGCTGATGCCGGCCTTTCAAAAACACTAGGCCTTGTTTGAAAAATCGCGGAAGGTGTACTAAATCAACAAAATAGC